>DASSTN010000160.1:0-4374 GCA_035707905.1 Intrasporangium sp. | reverse complement strand
CGTCCCCTTCTGCCGGGTCCGCTGCGGCTACTGCGACTTCAACACCTACACGATCCCCGAGCTCGGCCTGCACGGCGCGAGCATCGACACCTACGCCGACGCGGCCCTCGCCGAGCTCGACCTCGCCGCCACCGTCCTGGGAGACGCAGCCCCCGCGGTCTCGACGGTGTTCATCGGGGGTGGGACGCCGACGATGCTGAGGTCGGCCGACCTCGTGACGGTGGTGAGCGGCATACGAGAGCGCTTCGGGCTCGGCCACGACGCGGAGGTGACGACTGAGGCCAACCCCGACTCGGTGACCCCTGACTCCCTGGCCGAGCTCGCCGCCGGTGGCTTCACCCGGGTGAGTCTCGGGATGCAGTCCGCGGTCCCGCACGTGCTGCGCACCCTCGAGCGCACCCACGACCCGGCGAACGTCGCGCGGGCCGTGGCGGCGACGAAGGCGGCGGGGATGCAGGTCAGTGTCGACCTCATCTACGGCACGCCCGGCGAGTCGCTCGATGACTGGCGGCGCAGCCTGGAGGCGGCGATCGAGCTCGAGCCCGACCACGTCTCCGCCTACGCCCTCGTCGTCGAGGAGGGCACGAAGCTCGCCGCCCAGGTGCGCCGTGGCGACGTGGCCGCTCCGGACGACGACGACGAGGCCGACAAGTACGAGCTCGCCGACGAGCTCCTCGGCGCCGCCGGGTTCACCTGGTACGAGGTCAGCAACTGGGCGCGCTCCGAGGATGCCTGGTGCCGCCACAACCTCGCCTACTGGACGGGCGGGAACTGGTGGGGCGTCGGCCCGGGCGCCCACAGTCACGTCGGGGGAGTGCGCTGGTGGAACGTCAAGCACCCGAACGCCTATGCCGCTCGGCTCGCGGCCGGGGCCTCGCCGGCCCAGGCCCGCGAGACGCTCGACAGCGAGCAGCGCTACGACGAGCGAGTGCTCCTCGCATCCCGCTTGGTCGAGGGGCTCGCGCTCGGCGAGCTGCGGGACGAGGGGCGGACCGCGGTGGCCGGGCTCGTCGCGGACGGACTCGTCGAGGGGACGGCGACGGTTCGGGACCGCCGGCTGGTGCTGACCAGGCGCGGCAGACTCCTCGCCGACACCGTCGTGCACCGTCTGCTCGCCTCCTGACTGCGCTGCCATGCAGCACAATGACGCCATGGCGACGGACATCCCCCGGCTGGTCGAGGAGCTGAGGACGAGCTTCGGGCACGGCGTCACGAAGCCGTACGCGTGGCGGGTCGCCCAGCTCGAGGCGATGCACCGGATGCTCGTCGACAACGAGCAGGTTCTCGCGGCGGCCCTGGCGGACGACCTCGGGAAGCATGAGGTCGAGTCGTGGGTGACCGAGATCGGCTTCCTCGGCAACGAGATCGACCACCTGCTACGCCACCTTCGGGGCTGGCTGCGGCCCCGGCGGGTCGCCGTCCCGCTCTACCTGCAGCCGGCCAGGGCGCGCCTCGTCCGGGAGCCGCTCGGGGTGGTCCTCGTCATCGCTCCCTGGAACTATCCCCTCCAGCTGTCCCTGGCCCCGCTGGCGGGCGCGCTGGCCGCGGGCAACGCCGTCGTCCTCTCGCCGAGCGAGCACGCTCCGGCCACCTCACGGGCGCTCGCGGAGCTGGTGCCGGCCTACCTCGACCGGTCCGCCGTGCGGGTGGTCGAGGGTGGCATCCCGGAGACGACTGCGCTGCTCGAGCAGCGCTGGGACCACATCTTCTACACAGGAGGCGCCGCCGTGGGGCGGATCATCCTGGAGGCCGCCGCGAAGCACCTCACCCCCGTCACCCTCGAGCTGGGCGGCAAGTCACCCACGTTCGTCGACGAGGACGCCGACCTGCCCGTCGCCGCACGGCGCATCGCCTGGGCGAAGTTCACGAACGCCGGGCAGACCTGCGTCGCACCCGACTACGTCCTCGCCGCCCGGCCGGTCCTCGACGAGCTGGCGCCCTTGCTGGAGCGAGCGATCCGCGACTTCCACTCGGCGGATCCCGCTCGGTCCGAGACCTATGGCCGGATCGTCAACGACCGGCACTTCGAGCGGGTTCGCGGCCTCATCGACCCCGCCCGCGTCACAGTCGGCGGCCGGGTCGACCCGGAGAGCCGCTACATCGAGCCGACGATCCTCGACGGGGTCGAGGCGGCGGACGCGGTGATGCAGGAGGAGATCTTTGGCCCCGTCCTGCCGCTCGTGGAGGTCTCGGGAGTCGGGGAGGCCATCGACTTCATCGCCGCCCGCGACAAGCCGCTCGCGCTCTACGTCTTCACGGGCAACGAGGAGACGAAGCGTCGCTTCCTCACGGGCACGTCCTCGGGCGCCATCACCTTCAACCTTCCGATGGCTCACCTGGCGGTTTCGACCCTGCCCTTCGGCGGCGTCGGGGCGAGCGGCATGGGCAGCTATCACGGCGAGGCCTCGATCGACGTCTTCTCCCACACGAAGCCGGTCCTCGACGCCCCGACTCGTCCCGACCTCGCCGCAGTCGTCTACCCCCCATTCACGGCACTCCGGCGCCAGCTGATCCGGCGCATCGTCGCCCCGCGTCGCCGGCGCTGACCCTCTGCTGAGGAGGGCGAGTCACATCTGACAGATGTGATTGTTGGGAAACGCCTTCACCTGCGTCCGAATTGACCTAGCCTCATCTCGGTTCGTGTCAAGGCGCCACGCGGGGAGAATGCTGATGGATGTCAAGAGTCGTGATCATCGACGGCGGGTTGTCTCTCGCGTCCTCCTCGCCATCGGCGTCCTCATCGCGGGCCTGCTCACGAACGCGCCGGGCGCGCGGAGCGCGGAGTGGATCGTCCTCTGCACGGGCTACGACACCTGCGCCACGGCGGCGTACCCGAACGCCGGGTACGACGCAGTCAGCTCGACGAGCTTCTGGTCGCAGTACACCGGCCACAACTGCACGAACTACGTCGCCTACCGGATGGTCAAGAACGGGATGTCCTCGGTGAGGCCGGCCTCGCTCTCGGGCAACGCGTCGAACTGGGGGCCCTCCTTCCCGACCCAGACGAACTCGAACCCGGCCGTGGGGGCGATCGCGTGGTGGGACACGTCCTTCTCCGCATCGGGGCACGTCGCCTATGTGGAGCAGGTCGTCTCCCCGACGGAGATCATCATCTCCGAGGACAACTGGGGTGGTGACTTCCGGTGGCGCCGAGTGACGCTCGCGGGCGGCCGGTGGCCCCAGGGCTTCATCCACCTCAAGGACCAGGGCCCCACGGTTGCCGTCCCCACCCCGAGCTACCAGCTGGCGCAGCCGGCCCGGATTCTCGACACCCGCACCGGACTCGGTGCGCCGAAGGCCGTCCTCCCTGCTGGTGGGGCCGTGACGGTACAGGTCGCCGGACGGGCGGGCCTGCCGAGCACGGGCATCGGTGCCGTGCTCGTCAACGTCAACGTCATGACGCCAGCGGCCGCGGGCTACCTCACCGTGCACGCCTCCGGCACGACACAGCCCAACTCCAGGGAGGTGTCCTACGGCGCCGGAGGAACGGTCACCAAGCTCGTCCTCGCGCGGGTCGGGACCGATGGCAGGATCCGGATCTACACGTCCGCCCGGACCGACGTGTCGGCGGACGTGGTGGGCTGGTCCCCGGTGGGCGGCTACGTCTCGGGTGGCGCGCCGGTCCGAGTGCTCGACACCCGCACCGGGCTCGCGGCGCCGAAGGCGCGGCTCGCGGCGGGGGGCACGCTGGACCTGGTGGTGACGGGCAAGGCCGGCGTCCCGACGACTGGCGCCGGCTCGGTCCTGCTCGACGTGTCCGCGAGTGCCCCGAGCGTGGGCGGCTGGCTCACGACGTGGGCCAAGGGGACGACGCGACCGGGCACCCCACAGGTCCGCTACGAGGCCGGGCGCGCCAGCACCGGGCTCGTCCAGGCGAAGATCGGTACCGGAGGCGCGGTCAGCATCCACTCGACCGCACAGACCGACGTCATGGTCGATGTCGTCGGCTGGCTGCCGACGTCGGCCGACCAGATCGCGGTCAACCCGGTCCGCCTCCTCGACAGCCAGAGCGGCCTCGGCATCGCCGCGGGCCGGGTCGCCGCCGGTGCCGCACCGCTGGTCAAGGTGACCGGCCGCGCCGGGGTTCCGACGAGCGGGGTGAAGGCGGTCGTCGCCACGGTGACGGCGGTCTCGCCGACGGCAGCCGGCTACCTCACCGCCTACGCGAGCGGGACCATCGAGCCGGCCTATGCCTCCGTCAAGTACGGCTCGGGGCAGTCCGTCGTGAACACGGTGGTCGTCCCCGTCGGAGTGGACGGCTCGATCCGCGTCCGAGCCGGCTCAGCGGCATACCTCAAGGTCGACGTCCTCGGCTACATCCGGTCCTGAGCCGCGCCCTGTCGACCGGGATCGGTGCGGTCGACAGGGGAGTGG
>DASSTN010000159.1:0-5134 GCA_035707905.1 Intrasporangium sp. | reverse complement strand
GCGACGCGAGCCTGCCAGCGCTCGTTGCCGAGCAGCCAGTCGAAGCTCTCCGTCTGAAGGGCCAGGAGGTCGGGGACCTCAAGTGGTTCGCGAATCTTCGCGAAGGACAGACGCCCCGAAGGGGTCAGTGCGGTGGACATGTTCGTCGCAGTACGCGAGGCAGCCAAGGAGGGTCCTTCCACGGGCCTTTTCGAGTCTTCAGATGCGCGTTGTCGCAGCACTTCGCCCGCGGGTCCCGATCACGGCGCGAGACACAGGCCGGCATGGACCGGCGAGGTCTCGCGAACCGATCAGGGTCGCGAATGGAGGGCATGGGCAGCGCAAAGGCCTAGCCTACCCAAGAAGGGCATAGATGTCCATCCGAGTCAAGGGGCGGAGTTCGAAACGACCTCGACACCTCCCGATCCGGGAGTCCCACAGGGAACGCGATGACTATGGACCTCCGCGTGCCCGCGCGTCAAGCGTTTGTGCACACTCGTGCCGCCCGTCTTCGCGGCCGTATGGCGCTGAGCCGGCTCAGCTGGCCAGCGCCGGCTCAGGCCGTCGTGGCCAGACCGAGGGCCACGATGAGCATCTGCAGCGCGATGAGCCCGTCGACGAGTCGCCACACTCGGGGCCTCCTGAGGGCGCTGCTGAGTCCGCGCGCGCCGAGGCCGAGCAGGGTGAACCACAGGATGCTCGCCAGCATCGCCCCTGCCCCGAAGGCCCACCGGCCGGGGTCGCCCTTGGTCGCGGCGACCGACCCGAGCAACACCATGGTGTCGAGGTAGACGTGCGGGTTGAGCCAGGTCAGCGCGAGCGCGGTCAGGACGACTCCCCGGCCGGTCGACTCGGCCGTGGCGGCCGCCTCGAGCACGTCGGGCCGCAGGGCCCGCCGGGCGGCGAGCACGGCGTAGCCGACGAGGAACGCGACACCACCCCAGCGCACCACCTCGAGGAGCACGGGGAACCGTGCGGCGAGAGCACCCATACCCGCGACCCCCGCGACGATGAGGGAGATGTCGGACAGGATGCAGACGAGGACGACGGGCAGCACGCCGCTCCGCCGTAGGCCCTGCCGGAGCACGAAGGCGTTCTGCGGACCGATGGCCACGATGAGGCCGGCCCCCGTGCCGAGACCGGCGAGCGCGGGCGCGAGGAAGGACGACACGCGACCAGCCTAGGCATGCAGCCATCTGAAGCCGAGCGAATGTTTCTGTCCTTCCATTAGCGTGGCTTCATGGATGTCGACCAGCTCAGGGCCCTGGTGAGCGCCGTCGATGCGGGCACGTTCGATGCCGCCGCAGCCCGGCTGCACGTCACGCCGTCGGCTGTGAGCCAGCGGATCAAGGCGCTCGAGGCCACCGTGGGCGCCGTGCTGCTCCAGCGGACCAAGCCGGTTCGGCCGACGGCGAAGGGTGAGGTGCTGCTGCGCACCGCCCGACAGGTGGCCCACCTGCTCGACGAGGCCGGCAGCCTGCTCACCGACGGCGGTGGCCGTGGCTGCGCGGGGAGGGTGCGCGTGCCGGTCGTCGTCAATGCCGACTCCATCGCCACCTGGTTCGGGTCGGCGATCGTGGAGCTCGCGCGCAGGCCGAACCTCGAGCTCGACCTGCGCCGGGACGACGAGGCCGTCACGGCGGAGCTGCTGCGGTCGGGCGAGGTCATGGCCGCGGTGACCGCCGACCCGACCCCCGTGCAGGGGTGCTCGGCCCACCGGCTGGGCGCGATGACCTACCGCGCCAAGGCGTCTCGTCGGTTCGTTCGCAAGTGGCTGCCCGAGGGGGCGACACCCGAGGCGCTCCACCGCGCTCCCGTGGTGCAGTACGACCACAAGGACACGCACCAGAACCGGCTCCTCAGCCGGGTGGCTCCCGACGCGCGGCCGCCGGAGCACTTCGTCCCGGACTCGGTGCAGTACGTCGCGACCATCCGATCCGGGGTCGGCTGGGGCATGGTGCCCGACCTCCAGGACACGCTCAGGCAGCTCGTCGTCCTCGACGCGGCTTGGGTCGAGGAGGTCGAGCTCTACTGGCAGGTCTGGAAGCTCGACTCGCCGGCACTCGACCTCGTCAGCGCTGCGGTCCTGGGCGCCGCGGCGCGCCACCTTCGCTGACGCCGGCGAGGATGGCGGGGTATGCCGCCGAGCGCGCTCTCGCGGGGCCGCCCCTGCTTCAGGTCGTCAGGCGCCCCCGCAGCAGGCTGTGGCCGGAGTGCAGGGGGCTGCCGTTGTACTGCTGCAGGGAGATGTCGACGATCGTGTAGCCCTGGTCCATGAGTCGCTGGTTCATCGTGAACCGGCCGGACTCGCCCGGCCGCAGCACGCCGACGGAGACCATCCGCTTGAGGTCGGTGTTGATGAGCCACACCTCGAGGTAGCCGTCGCCCGGGTCGAGCCTCGAGTAGGGCGCGACCTCGAGGTCGAGCCCCTGCTGGGTGCGGACCACGACCGCGCGGCCATCCTGCTGCTTGGTGTCGAGGGTGTCGAGCGAGGCAGCCGCGACGGTGGGCGCCGGCGCCGCGACGGTCGGGCTGGGGGTGGGCGTCGGGGGGCGGCCGGCCCAGATCTGGTGGCCCAGGCCGAGCCCGACGAGCAGCGAGGCGGCAGCGAGACCAGCCGCCCAGGCCGCGGTCCACCGCACGCGGCGGCGCGATCGGGCAGGTGTCTCTGTCGGGCCGGTGGCACCGGCCGGCCGCACCGTGGGCTCCCAGTCCGCCTGCGCCGAAGTGACAGGGTGGTCCTCGTCGTCGAGGCTTGCCTCAATGGCCGCCCAGACGGACGGAGGCGGCGTCGACCACCCACCCGCGGCGACGGGGTCCTGGCTCACCGCGTGCGCGAGTCCGACGGTTCTGCGCAGCTCGGCGACGCCGTACGCGCACTGCGAGCACGACGAGACGTGCTCGGCCACCGTGGGGTGCGCTTCGCCGAGGACGAAGCCGGCCAGGGTCTCGTCAGACGGATGGGACACGCTCCACCTCCCTGAGTCGGTCACGCAGCTCGAGCAGTCCTCGCCGGACATGGCTCTTGACCGTGCCGAGGGGCATGCCGAGCCGGTCTGCGATCTGTTCGTGGGTCTGGTCCTCGAGGAAGGCGAGCCGCAGGATCGCAGCGCGCGGGTCGCCCATCCGTTCCAGCTCATGGGCGAGCAGGAGCCGCTCGGCCCAGTCGTCGGCACTCACGGCCGGAGCGGCCACGAGCTCCGTGGCGACGGCCTGCAGGTCACGCGCACGGCGCGTCCGCTGGGCGTGGAGGTCGGCGATGCGGTGCTTGGTGATGCCGACGAGCCAGGCGGCCGGGCTGCCCCGCCCCGGCTGAAGGCTGCGGCGGCCCTGCCAGGCGGCGAGGAAGACCTGCTGGGTGACGTCTTCGGCGTCGGCTGCGTTGCCGAGACTGCGCACCGCCACGGTGTGGACGAGCGATGACCAGCGCCGGTACATCTCCGCGAGCGCGTCGCGGTCCCCGGCGACGAGGCGGGCCGCAAGCTGGCTGTCGACGGCCTCGGTCGGCTCGGCGGCCTCGAACTCGAGCGCGTCGTCGAGGGGCACGGGCTCCACGATAGTCACGTACACCTCAGGCAGGACGGGCGATCACGACGACGTTCTCGTCGTAGCGTCGCAGGGTGGGGTCGAAGCGCCCACCGCACGTGACGATGTGCAGGCTGGGCGGCCCGTCGACCCGAAAGATCGTCGCGAGGTCGAGACGGGTCTTGGCAACCGCTTGGACGTCGACGACGACGTAGCGGCGCGACGAGGACCCGGCACGCACGACGACTGTGTCTCCCGGCGACACGTCGCGCAGCCGTCCGAGTGGACCGGTCCCGAACCACGGCTCGTCGAGGTGCCCGGCGATGACGGTCGCCCCCTCCGGGTCGCCCGGGTGCGCGGCGTAGCGGTACCACCCCGCAATGGCGGGTGACCCCGGCAGGGCCATCTCGCCGTCAGCGGCGACCCCGACGGGCACGATCGGCATGCGAAGGCCCACGGCAGCGATGACGAGCTCCGTGGGCGGGCTCGCGCCGCGTGCGGGTGGATCAGCCGGGGCGGCTTGCAGCGTCGATGTGGAAGTCCGCTCAGTGGACCCGGTGGGCGACGGGCTCGACCCGTTCATGGGCGCTGCGGCGGTCGCGCCGACGCCGGTGGGCGGTGCCGTCCCGGGCGTCGCGGCGTCACTGGCCTGCGGCCGGGTCACCCACGAGACGAGCAGCCCGGCCACGAGGGCGGCGACCAGTGCGGCCGCCGCCCTCGCCGGAGTGGTCCTGGGGTGCACGGTGCCCGTCAGCGGGTCGGGACGGTGCGACGGCGAGCCAGCAGCACGGCCCCGCCTGCCAACAGGGAGGCGCCGCCGATGCCGGCATAGCGGACGAGGTCGGCGGGGGCCTGTGCCTGGCCACCCCCACCGGCCGGGATTCCGCCCGGCGCCGAGTGCATGCCGCCGATGGTCTGGACGGCGAGCTGGAGGTTGTTGTCCTTCGCACTCCCCCAGGCGTAGACGATCGTGTTGGTGCCCTCCTTGAGCCTGAGGTCCGCCGGGCCGATCGCGACCTTGGACGTGCCTGCGAGCACGACGTCGGCCTTGATGGTGCCGGCAGGGACAACGCCCTTGGCCTCGTTGGGGTTGGTCAGGTTCTTGAACACCGGTGTGCCGCCGGCACGGACGTCGACGGCCGGCGCCGCAGCGTCGTGCCGCACGGTGATCCTGGCCTTGCCGGCCGGGACCATCGAGGTGTCGTTGACGTAGGGCGTGAGCTCCGGCTTGCCGGACGCGTCGAGGTGGGCGACGACCGTGATGTTGGCCCCACTCGGGACCTTGACGCCCTTCGCCTCGATGACCGCCTTGCCGGACGCGCCGGCTCCGGCCGCCGTGACCTTGAGGTCGTACGTGCCACCGGGAAGCTCGAGGGGCTTGGTCAAGGTGCCGGGCTTGAAGTTGGTCAACAGGGCCTTGCCGTTGGCGTAGACGTCGACGGTCGCCCCCGGGACACCGTGCAGGATCGAGACGGTGGCGTCAGGGGCCGCGTGGGCGGGGAGGCCGAGCACGCCCAGCGGCGCGAGGGCGAGCGCGGTGACGGCCGCAACACGGAGGGTCTTCATGAAGTGCTCCTTGCTCTGCTTGATCCGGAATCGGGTTGGACCGGAGAGGAACTCAGCAGAGGAT
>DASSTN010000158.1:0-5967 GCA_035707905.1 Intrasporangium sp. | reverse complement strand
TGCGGACGCCGCCGGAGCAGGGGGAGCGGGCGGCGTGGCGGGGGCCGCGGGCGAGCCGTTGGCCCCGCCCTCGGCGCTGCCCGGCTTGTAGTCCTCGAAGAACGCCCACCAGGCGCGGTCCACGGAGTTCCGGTCCGAAAGGTACTGCTGGTACAGCTCGTCGACGAGCCATTCGTTCGGCCCGAACGCTGCCATCGGGTCGTTGGACGTGGACTGTTCGGACACGGCGATTGCGCCTCTTTCATTACCTCGTGGCGGATACCCGCCCAAGCCTAGCCCGCCGCCGACCCTGCCCGCTGACCCGCTCCGGCGAGCGCCCCCGCCGCCGCGGTGCGGTCAGGAGATGTCCGCGCGAACGGTCCGCCACGTGCCGAGCGCCGCCATCACAGCGGCATACCCCATGAGCACGAGGGCGCCGGCCCACCAGCTCAGCTGGCCCACCGGCTGACCGTTGATCCCGGCGCTCATCGTCCCGAGCGTCGCGCTGGTCGCCTGGCTCGGCAGGTACGGCGTGATGTGCTCGCCCCACGACGGGATGGCGAGGACCGCGGCGAGGATCGGCTCGACGATCCAGGCCACCCCGATCGAGATCAGGAGGGCCGCCACCTGGTTCGGGATGAGGATGCCCGCACCGAGGCCGATGAGGGCCCAGAGCCCGAGGACGAGCAGGGAGAGCGCCAGCGTGCGCCAGATCGACGCGTCGCCGAACGCGCTGTGGCCCCGGATCGTGAGGATGATCGCGCCGGCCAGGACGGAGCCGACGAGCGAGATGACGCCGTAGAAGGCGCCGATGCCGAGCAGCGTGAGGATCTTGGCGCCCATGACGCGGCCGCGCCGGGGGGTGGCGAGGAAGGTCGAGGTGATCGTCTTGTGCCGGTACTCGGACCCGATCATCATGATCCCGGTCGCGAGGGTCAGCAGGTAGCCCACTTGGATGCCGCCGGTGTACACGGCCTTGGCGAGTGCGGCGTCCGTGCGGGGAAGGGCGCCGGCGGCCGGGCCGGCGAGGGTGTTGCTCGTGAAGATGAGCCCGACGATCGTGGCGAAGACCGCGCCGCTCAGGAACACCGCGATGGCGAGGCCCCACCAGAGGCGGGTCGTGAAGAACTTGCGGAACTCCGACCGGATGGCGGCGTTCACCGGTCCACCTCCTGGCTGGGGGCGAGGGTCGACACGGGCGCGCCGGTCGGCGCCGGTAGGTCGGGCGGGAGCGTCTCGTGGCCGCTCAGGTTGCGGTTGCGGTGCTCGTCCGACTCGGTGAGGCTGAAGAAGAGCTCCTCGAGGTGGGTCTGCTCGGCTCGCAGCTCGTGGATCGGCACGCCGGCCGCCAGTGCGATGTCCCCGATCCGCTCGAGGTCGCCCGACCGCACGGTGAGGCCGTCGTCCCTCCGGTCGCTCGCGATGCCCTCGCGCTGCAGCGCGTCGGCCAGGGAGGGGGCCCTCGAGGACCGGACGTAGGCGGTGGGCTCCCCGTGCAGGTCGGCAACCGTTCCCTCGGCCACCCTGCGGCCGTTGGCGATGATGATGACGTCGTCGACCGTCTGCTCGACCTCCGAGAGCATGTGGCTCGAGATGAGCAGGGTGCGCCCCTCGTCGGCGAGCTGGCGCAGGAAGCCGCGGAGCCACCGGATCCCCTCCGGATCGAGCCCGTTGGCCGGCTCGTCGAGGATGATGACGCTCGGGTCGCCGAGGAGCGCGGCCGCCAGCCCGAGCCGCTGCCGCATGCCCATGGAGTAGCCGCCGGCCCGCTTGCGCGCCGCGGCCGGGATGCCGACGAGCTCGAGGAGCTCGTCGACCCGCCGGTCGGGCACGCCCGCCACTGCGGCGAGGACCCGGAGGTGGTCGCGCCCGGTCCGTCCGGGGTGGAAGTTGGTCGCCTCGAGGGCGGAGCCGACGACCGTGAGCGGGTCGGGAATGTCCCGGTAGGCGCGGCCGTCGATCGTCGCCGTGCCGGCCGTCGGCCGGATGAGGCCGAGCAGCATCCGCAGGGTCGTCGTCTTGCCGCTGCCGTTCGGGCCCAGGAACCCCGTGATCCGGCCCGGCTGGACCGTGAAGTCGAGCTGGTCCACTGCCGTGAAGGACCCGAAGCGCTTCGTCAGTCCCCGGATCTCGATCCGGCCCGGGCCCCGCTCGGGCGCCGCCGCTGTCATCGTCATTCCCCTCGTCGTCTGGCGCGCCAATCGAACCACAGCGGTCCCCGGAGTCGCGCTCCATATAGTGGGGACACTATGACCGAGTGGTTGCTGGTGGTGGCCGCCATCGTGCTGACAGCCGGCACCGCGCTGTTCGTCGCCGCGGAGTTCAGCCTCGTCGCGCTCGACCGACCCGCTGTCCAGCAGGCGATCGACGAGGGGGACACCGGCGCGCGGGTCGTGCTCCAGTCCCTCAAGCAGCTCTCCACGCAGCTGTCCGCCGCCCAGGTCGGCATCACGATCACCACCCTGGTCGTCGGCTATCTCGCGCAGCCCTCGATCGGCGCCCTGCTCGCCGGTCCGTTGACGTCGCTCGGCATGCCGGCCAGCGCGGTGACGGCGGTCTCGAGCGCCGCGGCACTCGTCATCGCGACCATCTTCTCGATGGTCTGCGGCGAGCTGCTGCCGCAGTTTCTCGGCATCTCGGCCCCGCTCGCCACCGCGAAGGTCGTCGCCGTGCCGGTCCGCTTCTTCGCCGGCCTGTTCAAGCCGCTCATCGCGCTGCTCAACGGCTCCGCGAACCGCGCCCTGCGGGCCATGGGGATCGAGCCCCAGGAGGAGCTCTCGGCCGCTCGCACCCCGCAGGAGCTGACGAGCCTCGTCCAGCGGTCGGCGGAGGCGGGGACGCTCGACGTGACCACTGCCCGGATGCTCACGCGGTCCCTCGGCTTCGGCGAGCGCACCGCGGACGATGTCATGACCCCGCGCGTGCGATGCACCGGGATCCACCGCGACGAGTCGGCCGAGGACGTGCTCCGGCTGTCACGGCGGACCGGCCACTCGCGCTTCCCGGTGCTCGGCAACGACTGGGACGACGTGGACGGCGTCGTGCACGTCAAGAAGGCGATGGCCGTCCCGCACGACCGCCGCCGCGACGTGCCGGTCTCGGCGCTGATGTCGGAGCGGCTCGTCGTGCCAGAGACGATCCGGCTGGACCCGCTGCTCCGGGAGCTGCGCGAGGGTGGCTTCCAGATGGCCGTCGTCGTGGACGAGTACGGCGGCACCTCCGGCATCGTCACCCTCGAAGACGTGGTCGAGGAGATCGTCGGCGAGGTGGCCGACGAGCACGACCGTGCCCGCCAGAGCGGACGCGCGCTCCTGGACGGGTCGTGGACCGTGCCCGGCCTGTGGAGGCCCGACGAGGTGCGCGACGCGTTCGACGCGGACGTGCCCGATGGGCCCGACTACGAGACGATGGGCGGCTTCGTCATGGCGCGCCTGGGCCGGATCCCGGTCGTCGGTGACGTCGTCGCGGTGCCGGGCTGGCACATCCACGTCGTCGGGATGGCCGGGCGCCGCGTCGACCGGCTCCGCTTCGTCCCCGACCCGGACTCCGCTCCGGCTCCCGAGGACGAGGCCGACCGCGTCGGTGAGGGGGCCCGCGCGTGACGACCGGTCCCTCCCTCGCCGTCTCGGTGCTGCTCCTCCTCGGCAACGCCTTCTTCGTCGGGGCGGAGTTCGCCGCCATGGCGGTGCGGCGCTCGGCCCTCGAGCCCCTCGCCGATGCCGGGAGCAAGCGGGCGGCGACCTCGCTGCTCGCTCTCGAGAAGCTCGGCTCGATGCTCGCCACCGCCCAGCTCGGCATCACCGTGTGCTCCGTCGGCCTCGGTGCCCTCGCCGAGGCTGCCCTGCACCACCTGCTCGAGCCGGTCTTCCACCGGGCGGGCCTGGGCGAGGTGTGGGCGGGCGGCGTCGCGCTCGCCTTCGCGCTGCTCATCGTGTCGTACCTGCACGTCGTCGTCGGCGAGATGATCCCCAAGAACATCGCCATCGCGGGGCCCGACCGGATGGCGCTCGTGCTGGTGCCGCCGCTCTTCTTCCTCGCGAACCTCCTGCGCCCGATCGTCGCCGCGATGGAACGGCTCGCCAAGGCGCTCGTGCGGCTCTTCGGCGTCGAGCCGAAGGACGAGATCGCCTCGGCCTACACCGCCGAAGAGGTCGCCGTCATCGTGAGCGAGTCGCGGCAGGAGGGCCTCATCGAGGAGGCCCGGCACGGCCTCGTCTCCAAGACCCTCGAGTTCTCGGACAAGACCGCCGGCGACGTCGCCGTCGAGGCGGACCAGCTCGTCTGCGTCGGTCTCGGCGCCACCCCGGACGACATCGAGCACCTCGTGGCGAAGTACGGCTTCTCCCGCTACCCCGTCAAGGACGCGGCCGGCGAGGTGGCCGGCTACCTCCACCTCAAGGACGTCCTCTACGCCGACGACGATCGGCACGAGCAGCCCATCCCGCCGAAGCGGATCCGCCGGCTCGCGACCGTCCGTGCCCAGGACGAGATCGAGGACGTGCTCGCGACGATGCAGCTGACCGGCGCCCACCTGGCCCGCGTCGTCGACGACGGCGCCAGCGTGACCGGTGTCGTCTTCCTCGAGGACGTCCTCGAGGAGCTCGTCGGAGAGGTCACCGACACGACACAGCGCTGAGGAGCGCTCGCCGGGTGAGCGGCATACCGATGCCCACGGGTGTCGGTGCAGCCGACGGGCTGGATACGGTGGGGCGCGTCAGTCCCACCCGCCTTGGAGGAAGTGCATGGACCGGATCGGTGTCGTCGGCTGCGGACTCATGGGGTCCGGCATCGCGGAGGTCAGCGCCCGCGCCGGCCTCGAGGTCGTCGTCGTGGAGACGAGCCCCCAGGCGGTGGAGGCCGGCAGGGCGCGGCTGACGAAGTCGCTCGGGCGGGCCGAGCAGCGCGGCAAGATCGACAGCGCGTCGGACGTCCTCGAGCGGATCCGGGTCGTCGAAGGTCTCGACGCGCTCGCCGACCGCGACATCGTCATCGAGGCGATCGTCGAGGACGAGAAGCTCAAGGTCGAGCTGTTCCGCGAGCTCGACGCCATCGTCACCTCGCCGGATGCCCTCCTCGCGTCCAACACCTCGTCGATCCCGATCATGAAGCTGGCCGTCGCGACGAAGCGGCCGAGCCAGGTCCTCGGCGTCCACTTCTTCAACCCGGTGCCGGTCCTCTCGCTCGTCGAGCTCGTCCCGAGCCTGCTCACCGCCCGCGAGTCGACCGAGCGGGCCCGAGCGTTCGTGCAGGACCAGCTCGGCAAGCACGCGATCGACTGCCAGGACCGAGCCGGCTTCGTCGTCAACGCCCTTCTCATCCCGTTCATCCTCTCGGCGATCCGGATGGTCGAGTCGGGCTTCGCGAGTGCCGAACACATCGACGAGGGCCTGGTCCGCGGGGCCGCGCACCCGCAGGGGCCGCTCGCACTCGCCGACCTCATCGGCCTCGACACGACGAAGGCCGTCGCCGAGTCCCTCTACGAGGAGTTCAAGGAGCCGCTCTACGCGCCGCCGCCGCTGCTCGCCCGGATGGTCGACGCGGGGCTCCTCGGCCGCAAGACGGGCCGCGGCTTCTACACCTACTCCTGAGCGGCGCCCGGGGCGTGCGCCCCGCGCCATGTCCGGGAGGCAGCAGGGTTCGGCGGTCACGGCCGTCGGGCCCTGCTCTTCCCGATGTCCTCGTGGGCCGCGGCCCACGGCTTCCCGGCTGGCCGTTGTTGACGGCCGGCACGACTAAGCCCCGCACCTGACCATCTCCTGAGATGGTCAGCTGCGGGGCTTGCGATGGTGCCCCCGGCAGTGTTCTGGTTCACGACATACCGGACAGGTGTCTCACGACATGCTGGACTGGTGTCTCACGACATCCACGACTGAGGACGCTCTGGCCGCCAGCGTGCGGCCATGTCATCGAACCGATTGCTGATCACCGCTGTGGTGGTCGAGAACCGTCCCGTCCCCGAGGTCGCCGCCGCCTATGGCGTCTCGCGTT
>DASSTN010000157.1:0-2194 GCA_035707905.1 Intrasporangium sp. | reverse complement strand
GTGCAGGGGGAGTAGGTTCTCCTTGGCGCGCCGCGCTCCGGCGCTCTCCCTCCACCTGCGCCAGCAACGAAAGGCATTACCTGTGGCTCGACTCTTCGGAACCGACGGCGTGCGCGGCACGGCGAACAAGGACATCACCGCGGAGCTGGCGCTCGACCTGTCGGTCGCGGCGGCTCACGTGCTGGCCGAGGTCGGAGAGTTCAACGGTCATCGACCGGTCGCCGTCGTGGGCCGCGACCCGCGGGCGTCGGGGGAGTTCCTTGCCGCCGCCACCGTCGCCGGGCTTGCGTCGGCCGGGGTCGACGTGCAGGACGCCGGGGTGCTCCCGACGCCGGCCATCGCCTACCTCGTCGCGGAGCAGGGCGCTGACCTCGGGGCGATGCTGTCCGCCTCGCACAACCCCATGCCCGACAACGGCATCAAGTTCTTCGCCCGGGGCGGGCAGAAGCTCGCCGACGAGCTCGAGGACCGGATCGAGGCCCGGCTGCGCGAGGACTGGCAGCGGCCGCTCGGACGCGACGTGGGCCGGATCGTGCCGATGCCGGACGGCGAGGACCGCTACGTCCAGCACCTGCTGTCCGTGCTGCCGCACCGGCTCGACGGGCTGCACGTCGTCCTCGACACGGCGCACGGGGCGGCCTCAGCCGTGGCGCCGCGCGTCTTCGCCGAGGCCGGGGCCCGGGTCACGCAGATCGGCGGCGCTCCGGACGGGCTCAACATCAACGACGACTACGGCTCGACCCACATCGAGCACCTGCAGGAGACGGTGCTCGAGACCGGAGCCGACCTCGGCCTGGCCTTCGACGGCGATGCCGACCGGTGCCTCGCGGTCGACGCCACCGGAGCCCTCGTCGACGGGGACCAGATCATGGCGATCCTCGCCCTCGCGATGAAGGAGCGCGGAGTCCTCCGCGGTGACACTCTCGTCGCGACGGTGATGTCCAACCTCGGCATGGTGCAGGCCCTCGAGGCAGCCGGGATCAGGGTCGTGCAGACGGCCGTCGGCGACCGCTACGTCCTCGAGGCGATGAAGGCGGGCGGTTACGCACTGGGCGGTGAGCAGTCCGGCCACGTCGTGCTGCTCGACCACGCGACGACCGGGGACGGTGAGCTGACGGGCCTGATGCTCGCCTCGCGGGTCGCCCAGACGGGCAAGCCCCTCGCCGAGCTGGCCAGCGTGATGCGGCACTTCCCGCAGGTGCTCATCAACGTCAAGGACGTGGACAAGGCCGCGCTCGAGGCGAACGCCGGGGTCAAGGCGGCGGTCCGTCAGGCGGAGGCCGAGCTGGGGGAGCGGGGCCGGGTGCTGTTGCGCAAGTCCGGAACCGAACCGGTCGTGCGGGTCATGGTCGAGGCGGAGGACGGCGACCAGGCGCGGGTCATCGCCGAGCGCCTCGTCGACGTGGTCAAGGCCGAGCTCGCCCTGCAGCCGGCCCCCGCGCTGGACTGAGTCTCCCCCCCAGACGGGGACGAGTGGGAGGCTGCGTATGCCGCTGAGGCGGCTCAGCGGCATACGTGCAGGTGCGTTCGACCCCGCCACAGCGGCGGCGCCGGTGGTCGCTACTTCACCTCGCGCAGCAGGCCGGTGTCGACGTCATAGATGAAGCCGCCGACGAGGGTCGAGTCCGCGATGAGCGGGTGCGAGCGGACCTTGGCGAGGTCCTCGCGCAGCTTCTGCTCCTGGTCGTCGACGACGCTGAAGCTCATCCACGACGCGTCCTTGCCGGCGAGCTCGCCGATCTTCGAGCGGAGCTCGTTCTCGGAGTTCTTGCCCATGGCGCACTTGGTGTGCGGCACGACGAGGATGCGGTTGACGTTGAGCAGGTAGGTCGAGAGCACCAGGGCCTCGAGGGCCTGGTCGGTGACACGGCCGCCCGGGTTGCGGAAGATCTTCGCGTCGCCCGGCTCGAGACCGACGAGGCCGAGCGGGTCGATGCGCGAGTCCATGCACGTCACGATCGCGACGCCTGCCTTGGCGATGCCGTCGAAGCCGGCGAGGTGGAAGTTCTCGGCGTAGTGCCGGTTGTTCTCCAGCAGGTCCTCGAAGCCGGTCGGGTTCTCGATCTTGTCCGTCACTTCAGTCCTTCCCGGGTGGTGATGGTCAGGGCGACCGGCTTGCTCACCTCGGCGAAGAAGTCGTTGCCCTTGTCGTCGACGACGATGAAGGCGGGGAAGTCCTCGACCTCGATCCGCC
>DASSTN010000156.1:0-2885 GCA_035707905.1 Intrasporangium sp. | reverse complement strand
CCCACCCGAGGAGAACCAGTGAACGCACAGACCCCCCGCACCGCCATCGTCACGGGAGCCGCGCGCGGCATCGGCGCCGCCGTCGCGAAGCGCCTCGCCGAGGAGGGCCATGCCGTCGCCGTCCTCGACCTCGACGAGTCCGCCTGTGCCGCAACGGTCGAGGCCATCACGAGTGCCGGTGGGAAGGCCATCGCCGTCGGTGTCGACGTCGCCGACGAGGCAGCCGTGCAGGCCGCCGTCGACCGCGTCGCGAACGAGCTCGGCGCGCCGACGATCCTCGTCAACAACGCCGGCATCACCCGCGACAACCTCATCTTCAAGATGTCGGTCGACGACTGGGACGCCGTCATGGGCGTCCACCTCCGTGGCTCGTTCCTCATGACCCGTGCCGCCCAGAAGCACATGACCGAGGCGAAGTTCGGCCGTATCGTCAACCTCTCCTCGACCTCGGCCCTCGGCAACCGCGGCCAGGTCAACTACTCCGCGGCCAAGGCCGGCCTGCAGGGCTTCACGAAGACCCTCGCCATCGAGCTCGGCAAGTTCGGGGTCACCGCGAACGCGATCGCTCCCGGCTTCATCCAGACCGAGATGACGAAGGCGACCGCCGAGCGTCTCGGGGTGCCCTTCGACGACTTCATCGCCTACAGCGCCAAGGAGATCCCGGTCCAGCGAGTGGGGCAGCCGGAGGACATCGCTGCTGTGGCGGCGTTCCTGACGAGCGAGGAGGCCGGCTTCGTCTCCGGGCAGGTCATCTATGTCGCCGGCGGGCCGAAGGACTGAGCGGGACCGAGGAGAGCAACGAGATGCGCACCTTCCCCAGCCTTGAGAAGTTCGCCGCCGCCGTGGGCGAGCAGCTCGGTCAGAGCGACTGGCACACCGTCACGCAGGAGCAGGTCAACCTCTTCGCCGACGCGACGGGGGACCACCAGTGGATCCACGTCGACCCCGAGCGGGCCAAGGACGGCCCCTTCGGCGGGACGATCGCCCACGGCTACCTCACGCTGTCGCTCCTGCCCGGCCTGGTCGCCGAGATCTATAGCGTCGAGGGCATCCGGATGGGCCTGAACTACGGGGCCAACAAGGTCCGGTTCCCCTCGCCGGTGCCCGTCGGCAGCCGGATCCGGGCGTCCGCCGAGCTCGTCGAGTTCACCCCGGCGCCGACGGGCAGCCAGGCCGTCGTCCGGGTCACCGTCGAGATCGAGGGCGCGGCCAAGCCGGCCTGCGTCGCCGACGTCGTCTGGGTCTACGTGGCATGACGGCATCCGACCCGCCCGGCCTGCCGCTCGAGCCCCTGGCACGCTTCCTCGATGAGGCGGCACCGGGGCTGTTGAGCGGTCCCCTGGAGGCGGAGCTCATCGCGGGCGGGAAGTCGAACCTCACGTATGCCGTGACGGACGGGCGGCGGTCGGTCATCGTCCGCCGCCCGCCCCTCGGGCACGTCCTCGCCACCGCCCACGACATGGGCCGTGAGCACCGCGTCATGTCCGCCCTCGCGGACACCGCCGTGCCCGTCCCACAGATGTATGCCGCATGCCCCGGTCCCGAGGTCATCGGCGCTCCGTTCTACGTGATGGAGCACGTGCCCGGCACGCCATACCGGCTGGCAGCCGAGCTGGGAAGGCTTGGGGCAGAACGGGTTCGAGGCATCAGCGAGCGCATGGTCGACACCCTCGTCGCACTCCACGCCGTCGTGCCGGACGAGGTCGGCCTCGGCGACTTCGGCCGCCCCGAGGGCTTCCTGGGCCGGCAGGTGCGCCGGTGGAAGCAGCAGCTCGATGCATCCCGGAGCCGCGAGGTCCCGGGGATCGACGAGCTGCACGCTGCGCTCGCCGGTGCCCAGCCGACGGAGGGCGCGCCGGGCATCGTCCACGGGGACTTTCGCCTCGACAACCTGCTCGTCGACGACGGGGACGAGGTCCGCGCGGTCCTCGACTGGGAGATGGCGACCCTCGGCGACCCGCTCACGGACGTCGCGCTCCTGCACGCCTACCTGACCATGCCGACCATGGTCGACAGCCGGGCGGTGTCCGATGCCTCGCTCGCGCCGGGCTTCCTCACCCCGGACGAGGTCCTCGCCCGCTACGGGAAGGCGAGCGGCCGTGACCTGTCCGACCTCGCGTTCCATCTCGGGCTGGCCTACTTCAAGCTCGCCGTGATCCTCGAGGGGATCCACTACCGCTACACCCAGGGCCAGACGGTCGGCGCCGGCTTCGAGGCCATCGGTGACGCCGTCGCACCACTCGTCGCGCAGGGCCTGCGCTCGGTCAAGGAGGACTGATGGACTTCGAGCTCTCGCCCCGCACGCAGGAGCTGTGTGCCGCGATGTGGGACTTCATGCACGAGGAGGTGTTCCCGGCCGAGCCGGTGTATGCCGCCTACCTGGCCGAGCACGGCCAGTATGGGCTGCCGCCGGTCGTCGAGCAGCTGAAGGAGTCGGCCCGCCGGCGCGGCCTGTGGAACCTGTTCCTGCCGGCCGAGTCGGGCCTGACGAACCTCGAGTACGCGGCGATCGCGGAGATCTCCGGCTGGTCGCCGGTGATCGCACCCGAGGCGATCAACTGCCAGGCGCCGGACACGGGCAACATGGAGGTGCTGCACATGTTCGGCACCCCCGAGCAGAAGGAGCGGTGGCTCGAGCCGCTCCTGGCCGGGGAGATCCGGTCGGCGTTCTCGATGACCGAGCCGGACGTGGCTTCCTCCGACGCGACGAACATCCAGACGGTGATCCGCCGCGAGGGCGATGAGTACGTCATCAACGGGCGCAAGTGGTGGAGCAGCGGCGCCATGGACGAGCGCTGCCAGGTCTTCATCGTCATGGGCAAGACCGACCCGAGCGCCGACACGCACCGTCAGCAGTCGATGGTCCTCGTGCCGCGCGACACCCC
>DASSTN010000155.1:0-9973 GCA_035707905.1 Intrasporangium sp. | reverse complement strand
GGGTCGTACCGGCTGCCGAGGTGCAGGCGGGCTGCGACGGCCCACTGGCGTGCCTGCGCCGGATGGCTCAACGCATGGTCGAGCGCGCGGGCCAGCAGGTCCGGTCGGGCGGGCGGCACGAGCAGGCCCGTCTCCCCCGGGATGACGACGTCCGGGACTGCATTGACGGCCGTCGCGACGACGGGGATGCCGCACTGCTGGGCCTCGACGATCGCGCAGGGCAGGCCCTCGTACCGGCTGGACATCGCGAAGACGTCGAACGCCGGGAGCAGCTCCTGCACGTCCTCGCGGTGGCCGAGGAGTCGCACCCTGTCGGCGATCCCCAGCCGACGAGCGAGGCTCGCGGCCGCGCCGGCCAGCTCTCCGTCGCCCACCCACACGAGCACGGCCGGGCGCTGCAGCCGGCTGGTCGCCTCGAGCAGGTGCTCTGGGGCCTTCTGGTAGTCGAGCCGGCCGACCGTGCCGATCACGAGCGCGTCGTCGGGCAGGTCGAGCAGTGCCCGTGCTCGGGCACGGGTCTGCGGGCTCAGCCACACCGTGGGCGCGTCCACGGCAGGCCCGATCGTGTGCAGCTGCTCGGGCTGGGCGAGGCCACGCCGCAGTGCTTCGACGGCGACGTTGGTGCCCACCGCGAGGAAGGCGTCGGTGATCCGGGCCAACCGGCGCTCGAGGGTGACGTAGGCGCTGTGCGGGGCCCAACCCTGGAAGTCATGGAACGGGAACCCGTGGATGGTGTGGACGACTCGTGGCACACCGACCGAGTGGGCCGCGACCCGCCCGAGCGCGCCCGCCTTGGCGCTGTGGGTGTGCACCACGTCGAACCGGCGCTGCCGGAACAAGCGCCGCAGCGCCCGGAACGCGGCGAGGTCGTCGGACGGGCTGATGGGCGAACGCAGCTCGGGCACGACGACGACCTCGATGCCGTGCTCGCGGGCCTGGTCGAGGAGGCGAACCGACCCCGTCCCGGTGACGAGCACGCCTTCGTAGCGGGCCGGGTCGAGCCCGATCGCCCCGCGCACCGCGACGCCTCCGGCACCGGCGATGCACCGGGTCACGACATGTGCGACGCGCGTCATCTGACCTGTCCGTTCTGGGCGGTGAGCCGGCCACCATCGGCCTGGGCGGCTCGCTGGACGATCTCGGCCAGCGTGGTGCCGGGCACCGACGGCAGCTCGACGATGGTGCAGGGCACCGCGTCCGTGATGGCCCCCGCCACGGCCGCCACTGGCGGGTGGGCCGGCCCACGGCCCAGCCCCAGGGCCACCGTCGCGGCGAAGGCCCAGTAGCGGCGCAGCTCGCCCGCGGCGTAGGTGCCCGCGACCAGCTCTCTGGCGGCCAGGCCGGGCGGCACCGGGTTCACGACGAGGTCGTTCCCCGTTCCCCGCCGGAGCACGATCACCCGTTCTGGCGCAAGGGAGTCCGCAGGATCGGTCCAGGCGCGCTCGCGCCGGCCATGCGGCATACGGCGTCCTTCCCCCTGCTCGTCCCGAATGGGCTCGACGAGCGCGTGCACGCGCGAAGCGTCCCCCGCGCACAGGTTGTCGCTGACCGCGACGTCGCCTGCGCCCAACGTGCCGAGAAGGGTCGACTTGCCCACGCCGCCCGGCCCCGCGAGGAGGACCGCTGTCCCGGAAACCGTTGCGGCACAGACGTGGAGCGGTGCCAGGCCGCTCAAGCCGGCCCACCAGAGGGCGGGGTACTGGATGAGTGCGGCTCTGTGGAGCAGCACTCGTCGCTCGGGCGCGAGCGCACCGAGACCGCGGTGTCGCCACGTCGGCCGCGGCCAGGCGCGCACTCGCAGGCGACCTCCTGAGAGGGCGAGCTCGAGGTCGAGGCCGCTGCCGCACGCGTCGGCCAGCACGACCCGCTCGTCCCCCGCGAGGGCGCCCCGGGTGACGACCCGGAGCCCATCCAGGTCAGGAGCACCCGCTGGCTCGACGACCACGTCGACCTCGCTCGGGCCCGCCCCGAGGGCCCGTCCCGCGCACGCCTCCGCCGCGAGGGCGAGCCAGTGGGGGTCGCGGCTGTCGACGCTGACCGTGACGCCCGCGGTGCGGCACCGGACGGTCATGGTCGTGGCGCGGAGGGGGCTGGGACAGGGGTGGCGCCGGCACGGCCCGGCAGCGCTGCCGTTCCGGGCTCGCTCCCCGGCAGGGTGGAGGAGGCGTGCCTCGGGTCGACGGTCGTGAGGGTGACGTGCCGGCCGACCGCGCGGGACTGGCGCGTCTCGCAGGTGATGAAGCCGAGCAGGGGCCAGCCGAGGGGCTCGAGCTGCGCCATGGCGCGCTTAAGGTCACGGGCCCGAACCCGGCGCCGACAGAGCAGGACCGCTGCCGGTCGGTCGCTGGGCTCCTCCCATCGGGAGCCGAGCACGACGCAGTCCACCCGGTGGGTGTTGTCGCCTGCCTGCGGGCGCAGCCGGATCGCGATGAGGTCGGCCAGGACGTCGTAGCGGTCGCCGACCGGCTGGAGGAAGACCCGTCGCACCCGCTGACCTCGGGCGAGCAGGGTCAGCCGGTCGCCGATCCCGGCGAGGGCGGCAACGGACTCGGGCGCGGCCAGGTCGCTGCTCGGGATGTGGCCGAGGTGCGGGACGCCGAGCGCGTCGGTGACGGCTCGAGGCGAGCGCAGGGACGGCGAGACCGCCTCGCGCAGCGACGCCAGTCCGAGCCCGAGGAGCAGCCCGATGAGCCCGGCGATGGCTGCCTGCTGGAGCTTGCCGTCCGGGACGGGCAGGGCGGGGGTGCGGGCGGGGTCGAGCAGGAGCGTCTGCTGCGACGCCGCGCCCTGCTGGGAGCTGCTCCCCTGCTGCGGCCCCGTGGCCGACTGCTCCAGGTCGGCGAGCTCACGCTGGTACTCCGTCTGGGAGGTCGTCAGCCCGGAGAGCTGCGCCTGGATGGCCAGGACCCGCCCGGGGGACGCGTTCACGAGGCGCGGGATCAGGTTGGCCCGCTGCTTCTCGATGCCGGCGATCCGCTGCTGCAGGTAGCGGCGGCGGGCGTCGATCGCCTTCCGGTCAGCCGCGGCACGGTCGGCAGCCGCCTTGTAGGCCTGGTTGGTGACCTGGAGGACGTCGCCCGTGATCGAGCTGGCGATCGTCGTCGCGGCCTCCGAGGACTCCGCCGTGACGGCGATCTCGAGCACCGGGGAGACGCCGACCCGGGTCACGGTGATGTTGTCGTTGGCGAAGACCCGGGGGTCATCGGCCATCTTGGCCTTGGCCAACGCGCGGCTCACGACTCCGGGGCTCGTCGCGATTCCCAGGGCCCGCTGGCTCGTGGCGTCGGCCTGCACGTTGGATGCCGCGAGGTCGGTGCCCATCTGGAGGCGCGCGATCGCCTGGTACTCCACCGGTTGCCGGTCCGTCCAGACGACCGATCCGCAGACCGGGATCACGACACAGAGCAGGATGAGGAGCCAGTGCCTCCGCACGACCCGGTGGACCGCCTCGTCAATGCTCATCCCCACCATCTCCTTCCGGGACACGCTGTCCCCTGTGCTGGATGTCTCGGATCCGACGACGGTATGCCGCTGTCCCGGCCCCGCCATCGCCCGCGCGCACGAGCGCGGAGTACGTCGAATGCACGACCCCCACGTCCAATCGGTGCTGTTCGGTCGCGGCGGCCTTCCGTCTGCGGCGGTCCCCCACAGGGGAGCCCTGAGCACGGGCGCCGGGACGGCGGGGGAACCTTGGGGGAAGGCACCGCATCCGCCGCCCCGGCTGTCCCGGGCCGACAGAGCTAGTGGAGGACGGCGAAGGGCCTCATCCGGGCGACCGGACGGACGATCCGGTGCGCCGTGAGGACCGACATGGCAGCGTTGACGCCGTTGTCGTCGAGGTGGGCCTCACTCGTCGGCGCCGCGTCGGAGTAGCGGAACCGGAGGGTGTGGCGACCATACGGGTCGAGTGCCGAGTCGCCGCGACGCTCGAACTGCTCGATGACCGTCCCTGCCCCGTGGCAGGCGGAGTGGAGGCTGTCGCCGCTCTGGTCACCGGCGACGGCGAGGTAGGACGAGGTCCGGTGGGTGCCCGGCAGCAGCACCGCCTGCCCCGTCCGGGCGAAGGTCGTCCCCGGCGTCATCCGCTCCGCGGGGTAGGCGCGGCAGGAGTTGTGACGGTGCACCACGGCCCGGGACTCCCCCACCTGCTCCTCGTAGATGGAGTTGTGCGGCGAGTCGACGACGAGCCGGCCGGGTCGCCCGCCGAAGGCCTGCACCGCGAGGGAGCGGAGAGCGGCATACGTCGCGAGCCGGAAGGCGTAGCCGTAGTTCATCGCGGCTGCGTTGGCGAGCATGAGGCGCTGTCCTTCGTCGCTCTCGAGCTCGACCGGGGGGCAGCCCTTGGCGAAGTAGAGCCGCATGCGCTCCCGGAGCTGGGCGCCCGAGCGGGCGGTGGCGAGGTGGAAGAGCGGCTTCTGCACCGCCATGGCCGCGCGCATGGCCCGGTTCGCGTCGATCCGCCTCTGGAAGAGGTGCCCGATCTCACCCGTCAGGACGCCACCTCCGGCGTGGTACTGGAGGGTCACCTGGCCCTCGCGGACGCCGAGCAGCTCGGCCGCCTCGGGGTCGAGGATCTCCTCGACCTGCTGCAGCTCCACGAAGTGGTTCGTCGGGCCGATCGTGCCGAACCGGAGGCGTGCCAGCTGCCACGTCAGGGCAGGCAGCTCGCGCCGGAGCCGGCCGCCTCCGCCCCAGCGTTCCAGGTCGAGGCGGCCGCCCTCCTCGACCCGCTCCAGCTCCGCTGCCTCGACGCCCCAGCGGTCCACGGCCACCCGGCCACCGTCCGTCGCGGTCGCGAGGACCTCATCGCTCGTGAGGTCACGGGCGCCGCGGGTCGGGTAGGGGTAGCGCTCGCGCACCGCGCGGTAGAACTGCTCGATCGCTGCGTCGGTCGGCTTGTCGCAGTCCAGCGCGATGAGCGCCATGCCGCAGTTGACGGACGAGCTCGTGAAGGTCGGCCGGATCGTGCCCTCCGTGGCGATGGCGATGCTCGAGGGCAGCTCCATGCTCCGCTTGTGGTGGAAGTCAGGCAGCACCACGGGCGGCGCGGCGAGGTCGACACCCACGGTCCCGAGCTCCAGGGAGCGCAGGACCGCTTGCTCGGCCGGCACGTCAGGCGCGTCGAAGACCCGTGGCTGCAGGGCGCTGCCCCCGCTCCGGGTCGTCCCCATGTCCCCCTCGGGCAGGTGGCCCGGCCCGACCAGCATTGCCGCTCGACTGATCACGTTCAGATGCACGGTTGTCCCTCTCCTCGTTGTGGTCCGGTGGTGGTGCGGCTCGCCCGGTAAGCCGTCCGGCGTTGTTGCTCAGTAGTCGTCCGGGTAGAGCGCTGGGATCGGGACCCCGTCGGCGGCGGGTGCCTGGGTGTAGGTGTCGAGGATCGAGGCGAGGAGCCGCTTCACCTCGGTGGCGGCGTTGCGGGACGTCGCCTCGACGAGGGGTGCGAGGTCGTCGTCCAGCTCGTGGTCGCGCTCCAGGTCGGTCACCGTGCTGAAGATCCGCGGGTGCACCGTCGGGCGGCGCTGCTCCGTGACCGAGAAGAGCGTCTCGTGCAGCTTCTCCCCGGGCCGCAGCCCGGTGAAGCGGATCTCCGCCTCGGGGAGCCTCAGCTGGCGCGCGTAGTTCGCGACGAGGTCGACGATGCGGACCGGCTCACCCATGTCGAGCACGAACGTCTCGCCGCCCCTGGCGAGGTGCGCGGCCTCGAGCACGAGCCCGACGGCCTCCTCGATCGTCATGAAGAACCGCGTCACCTCCGGGTGCGTCACGGTGATCGGCTCGTCGTTGCGCATCTGCTCGCCGAGGATCGCGAGGAGGGAGCCCCTGCTGCCGAGGACGTTGCCGAAGCGGACGGCAGAGACGATCGTCCTCTCGCCGGCGGCGGCCTTGACGACCTGCTCGGCGAGTCGCTTCGTCGCCCCGAGCACGGAGGTGGGGTCCGCGGCCTTGTCGGTCGAGATGAGCACGAAGCGGCCCACCCCGGCGTCGACGGCGGCTCGCACGACGTTGCGGGTGCCCACGACGTTGGACTTGACCCCCTCACAGGGGTGCCGCTCAAGCATCGGCAGGTGCTTCAGGGCAGCGGCGTGGAACACGATGTCGGGGCGGACCTCCTCCATGACCTGGTGCATCCGGCCCGCGTCGCGGATGTCCGCGACGATGAGGTCGTCCGAGTCGAGGAGGGCCTCACCGGTCAGCTCGAGCTGCAGGCGGTGCAGGTTGGACTCGTCGTGGTCCAGCATCACGAGTCGCGCCGGTCCGAAGGCGGACACCTGGCGGCACAGCTCGCTGCCGATCGAGCCGCCGGCACCGGTGACGAGCACCCTCGCCCCGGCGATGGTGTGCTCGACCTCGGGCGAGACGACGTGCATCTCGGGTCTCCCGATGAGCGAGCCGACCTCGAGGGAGCGCAGGTCGGTGCCGACGACGTCCCGCTGGAGCATCGCGATGAACGAGGGCAGGTGGCGCACACTCGCCCCCGCCCGGGCCGCGGTCATCGCGAGGCGGCGCACCTCCTGGGCCGGCAGCCCGGGGATCGCGAGCAGCACGACGTCGACGCGTTGGACCGTCGCGACGGCCAGCAGGTCGGCGAGGGTGCCCAGCACCGGCAGGTGACGGACCACCCGGCGGTTCGGGTCGTCGTCGAGGAAGCCGATCGGCGCGAGACCGAAGTCCTCGACCCGCTCCAGGTCTCTGGCGAGTGCCCGCCCGGCCTGACCGGCACCGACGATGAGGGTCCGAAGACCTCGCTGCATCGACGGTACGAAGCCGAGCTCCCGGGGACTCCATGCGTAGTCCAATGTCGAGCTCATCCTTGCCCTCCCAACTCGACGAGTGCCGCGCAGACCGCGTCCACCTCGTCATCTGTGATCACTTGGTCCATCGGCAGCGACAGGGTCTCGGCGAAGACCGCGTCCGCCCCCGGGAATCCGCTGTGCGGCATGACGCACTCGTGCCGGTACCACGACAGCTGGTGCACCGGGATGAAGTGGACCGACGTGCCGATCCCGCGGTCCCGCAGCCGGTCGATCAGCCGGTCGCGGGTCAGGCCGTACTCCGGGCGGACCCGCACGGCGTAGAGGTGCCAGGCGTGACGACCCGAGGTGGGCCGAGCGGGCAGCCCGATGCCGGGCACCGCGGCAAGCCCGGCGTCGTAACGCGCGGCGACGCGCTCCCGGTGGGCCTGCGCCCGCTCGAAGTGACGTAGCTGCGCGCGCCCGATGGCCGCCTCGATGTCCGACAGATTTGCCTTCAGGCCGTCGGCCTCGACGTCGTAGCGCCAGCCGCCGCCGGGCAGGTAACGCTTCCAGGCATCCCGGGACATCCCGTGGAGGCGGGTGACCCGCAGCCGGTCGGCGAGCGCCTCGTCGTCGGTCGTGACCATGCCGCCCTCGCCGATCGGCAGGTTCTTCGTGGCGTAGAAGCTGAAGCAGGTGGCGCGCGAGATCGACCCGACGGGCCTGTCTCCGACCAGCGTCCCGAGGGCGTGCGCCGCGTCCTCGATGCATCGCTCGAGAGGGACCCCGGCGGCCTCGGCGATGGCGGCAACATCGGTGGGCAGGCCGCCCAGGTGCACCACGACGACGGCGTCGACGCCACCGGCGTCCCGGGCTGCGGCTGCAGCCGTCTCCGGTGAGGGCATCCCCGTCGTCGGGTCGACGTCCGCGAGAACCGGCACCAGCCCGGCGTGGGCGATCGCACCCGCCGCGCCGCAGAAGGTCATCGTCGACATCAGCACCTTCGAGCCGCGTGGCAGCCCGAGCGCCGCGAGGCTCAGCTGGATCGCGGCCGTGCACGAGCTGACCGCGACACCATGAGCAGCGCCCACGTGGTCGGCGAGCTCTCGCTCGAAGTGGAGCACCTGCTCGCCCGTCGTCACCCATCCCGAGTCGAGCACGTCGAGGACCGCCCGGCCGGCCTCGGGGCAGATCCGGGTCCGGGTGAACGGGATGGCGTGCGGCGCCTTGGTCGGCGTCGGCTGCTCGAGGGCAAGGTCAGTCATCTCGGAGGTCCTCCTCGGTCATGAGCGCCACCACGTCGGGCGCCGAGTGCACGTGGTACTTGCGCAGGATGCTGCGCACGTGGGTGCGCACCGTGTTCGGTGACAGCTGGAGGGAGGCGCCGATCTCGGCACGACTCAGTCCCGCGGCCAGGCCGCGGAGGACGGCTGCCTCACGCTCGGTGAGGACCCGAGACCTCTCAGAAGGCAGCTCCCGGCTCCGCCGGGCTGCCCGGGACAGGAGCAGCGCCTGGACCTGCTCGGTCGGGAGGTGGCTCTCGCCTCTGGAGACGTCGCGCACCGCAGCGAGCAACGCGTCCAGGCCCGCGGAGCGATCGACCCAACCACAGACGCCATCCGCGATGATGTCGAGCAGGTCGTCTCCCGAGTCGGTCGGCCGACCAGTACCGTCGGCGAGCAGCACGACCGGCAGTCCCGGACACAGGGCCCCGATCGTGCTGACGACGCCCTGGCCCGAGGATGAGTGGGCGAGCAGCCGGTCAGCCAGCACCACCACATCACAGCCGAGCGCCTGCAGCAGGTCGAACCCGTCCAGGGCGGCCGCAGCCGTGCCCACCAGCTGGAGGTCGTTCTCCTCGCTGACGTAGAGAGCCAGGGCGTCCACGTATCCCTGACGGTCGTCGATGACGACGAACCTGGTTGGCCGGGCCATGGGACCACGGTGCCGTCAGCGCGACTGGACCGGATCCCCCGCAGGCGGGACCGCCGTCTCCGTCAAACGGACTACGCCTCGCGGCGGACGTGGGCCGGCCACATCTCGGCCGAGCCGTGCGCGGCGACGAGCGCGGCCGCCTGGAGCCGGGAATGCACCCCGAGCTTCGTGAGCACGTTCTGCACGTGGGTGCGGGCGGTGCTTCCCCGGACACCGAGCAGGTTCGCGATCTGAGCCGTGGAGTGGCCATCGACGATGCACCGCAGCACCTGCCACTCCCGGTCCGTCAGGTAGGACACCGCCCAGAGCGGGTCCTCACGCCTGTCCTTGCTGCGCAATGCCCGTTGCAGCAGCCCCGGTTCGACGGCGAGGTGCCCCTCGAGCGCGAGCTCGAGCTCCTCGACGAGGCGGGCGATCGACTCGCCCTTGCGCACGAAGCCTGCCGCCCCCGCCTCGACGGCTCGAGCGACGAGCTCCGGCGCGGAGTCGCCGGAGAGCATGACGACCTTGGTCCTGGGTGCCACCTCACGCATCCGGGCGACCGTCGACACGCTGGTCCCTCCGGGGAAGTTGACATCGAGCAGGCAGATGTCCGGGTCGTGCAGGGCGACCGCCTGAACCGCCTCCTCCGGGTCCCGGGCGAGGGCGACGACCTCGTGGCCGTGGCCGGCGAGCGCGATCTCCATCGACTCCAGCAGGAGCGCGTGGTCATCACACACGACGAGCCTCATCCTGCTGCTCGTTCCTCCGCGGCCAGCTCGAGGGTCATCCTCGCCACCGCACCGCCGTCCGGCCTGCCGCTCAGCTGGAACGATCCGCCGCAGGAGGCGAGCATCGCTCGGGTCGTCGTGAGCCCGAGCGATGTCCCGGGTGAGATCTGGCCCGGACCGGGCCCGTCGTCGGCGATGCTGATGACCACCCGCCCGGGACCGTACTGGGCGACCTCGACGACGACGTGTCCCTCCGGACCGGCGGCTCGGCTCGCGTTGTCGAGGACGCAGTCCAGGGCCCGGCCGAGCGCGACGGGGCGAGCCCAGGCGCACAGGCCTGGGCCCGCCAGCAAGGTGATGGTGGGTCCGCCCCGGTCCCGGGCGAGGGCAACAGCGCGCTCCAGCGCCACGCCCAGGTCGACCGGCTCCGGCTCGTCGTGCGCGCCGTCGGCCAGCACCGACTCGACCAGACAGGCCAACCACGCAGCATGTCTCCCGATCGCCCGGATGCCCCGATCCGTCTGTCCCACTGGCGAGTTCGCCAAGTTCAGGATCGCCCCCACCGGCCCGCGCAGGTCGTGCAGCAGCGCC
>DASSTN010000154.1:0-8735 GCA_035707905.1 Intrasporangium sp. | reverse complement strand
GCCGCCTCCGCCATGGCCACCGCTGCCCGGTGGGCCCGCTCGTGGTCGTCACGGAGCCGCTCGACGTTGTGGTCGAGGGCGTAGAGCCCGGCCGCCGCCAGGATGCCGGCCTGCCGCATGCCGCCACCGAACCGCTTGCGCCACACCCTCGCCTCCGCGACCGCCTCGACCGAGCCGACGAGGACGCTGCCGACCGGCGCCCCGAGGCCCTTGCTCAGGCACACGGAGACGGTGTCGAACTGGTTGCCGTAGTCGTCGAGGGGGATGCCGGTCGCGACGTGGGCGTTCCAGAGCCGAGCACCGTCGAGGTGCATCGCGACCCCGGCGGCCCGGGTCACCTCACGCGCCTTGCGGATCTCCTCGAGGGACTGCACCGTCCCACCGCCGAAGTTGTGGGTGTTCTCCACCACGACCACTCCGGTGCAGACCTGGTAGGGCCCGACGCCGGTGATCATCAGCGCCGCCGCGTCCTCGGCGCGGAAGCGGCCGGCCTCGGCGACCCAGGTCCGGGACGTGATGCCGGACAGCGCCGCCGCCGCCCCGAGCTCGGCCCGCACGACGTGGGCGAGCGAGTCGGCGATGAGCTCGATGCCCGGACCTGCGTGCAGCCGCACGCCCAGCTGGTTGGCCATCGAGCCCGACGGAGTGAAGAGCCCAGCCTCGTGCCCCAGCAGTGCCGCGACACGTTCCTCGAGGGCCCTCAGGGTCGGGTCCTCGCCGAAGACGTCGTCGCCGACCTCGGCTGCGGCCATGGCCTGGCGCATGGCCGGGGTCGGCTTGGTGACGGTGTCGCTCAGCAGGTCGGCGACGATCGACACCACGCTCAGCCCTGCCCGATCATCTCGGCGACGAGGAACGCCAGCTCGAGGGACTGCTGGTGGTTCAGCCGCGGGTCGCAGAGCGACTCGTAGCGCTTCTCAAGGTCGGCGTCGAGGATCTGCGAGGCCCCTCCGAGGCACTCGGTCACGTCGTTGCCGGTCAGCTCCACGTGGATGCCCCCCGGGACGGTACCGAGCGACTGGTGGACCTCGAAGAAGCCGCGGACCTCGTCGACGATGTCGTCGAAATTGCGGGTCTTGTACCCGGTCGTCGACTCGAAGGTGTTGCCGTGCATCGGGTCGCAGATCCAGGTCACCTTGGCCCCCGAGGCCCGGACCTTGTCGAGCAGGGTCGGGAGCGCCTCGCGGATCGTGCCGGCGCCCATCCGGGTGATGAACGTGAGCCGTCCCGGCGTCCGGTCCGGGTCGACCTTGTCGATGATCCGCAGGACCTCGTCGATGTCCGCCTTCGGACCGAGCTTGACGCCGACCGGGTTGCTGATCCGCGAGACGAAGTCGATGTGCGCGCCGTCGAGCTGCCGGGTCCGCTCACCGATCCACACGAAGTGGCCGGAGGTGTCGTAGAGCCTGCCAGAGCGCGAGTCGATGCGCGTGAGCGGCCGCTCGTAGTCGAGCACGAGGGCCTCGTGGGCGGCGAAGAACTCGACGGTGCGCATCGCCTCGAAGTCGGCCCCACAGGCCGCCATGAAGCGCATCGCCTTGTCGATCTCCCGCGCGAACTGCTCGTACTTGGCGTTGGCCGTCGTCCGGACGAAGCCGCGGTTCCACTCGTGGACGTAGCGCAGGTCGGCGTAGCCACCCGTCGTGAAGGCGCGCACGAGGTTGAGCGTGGCCGAGGAGGCGTGGTAGGCCTGCACGAGCCGCTGCGGGTCCGGGTTGCGGGCCGTCTCGTGGAAGGCGAAGTCGTTGACCATGTCACCCCGGTAGGCCGGCAGGGTCACGCCCTCGCGCGTCTCGACCGACGACGACCGCGGCTTGGCGTACTGCCCCGCCATCCGCCCGACCTTGACGACCGGCTTGCTCGCGCCATAGGTCAGCACTGCGGCCATCTGCAGGATCGTCTTGATCCGGTCGCGGATGTTGTCGGCGGTCGCATTGGCGAACGTCTCGGCGCAGTCCCCGCCCTGCAGGACGAACGCCTGGCCCTCGGCGGCCGCGGCGAGGCGCTGGGTCAGGATGTCGCACTCGCCCGCGAAGACAAGTGGAGGATACGAGCGGAGCGTCTCGACCACGTCGGCGAGGGCGGCCGTGTCGGGCCAGCTCGGCTGCTGGGCCGCCTCGAGCTCGGTCGCCGCCGCGGTGAGCGCGGCGAGCGGGTCGTCCCCCGTGGGGAACGACGGGGCGGTCGGGTCTGACGTGCTCGTGGTCACGCTCACAGGGTAGACGCCGGGTCCGGCGCCGATCGGCTGGGTCCGGATGGCGAACCGGCCTGCTCGGCAGCGCCCCGAGTCCCTCCTCGCGTATGCCGCTCAGCCGGGTTTCGCGGCCCCGCGCGCGTCGGGGTCGGCCGGGGCGATCCCGCGGGACAGTGCGAAGCGGACCAGCTCGACACGGTTGTGCATTTGGAGCTTGCCGAGGATGTTCTGGACGTGGTTCTGCACGGTCCGGTGGGAGAGGAAGAGCGCCGCTGCGATCTCCTTGTAGCCCATGCCGGTCGCGACGTAGGTGAGGATCTCGGTCTCGCGCTCGGTCAGCTCGGGCACCGGCCGTTCCGGCGTGTCCTCCGCCGAGGCCTTGACCCGGCGGAACTCGCCGAGGACGAGACCGGCCAGACCCGGCGTGAAGACCGGGTCACCGGCGGCCGTGGCACGGACCGCGTCGAGGAATTCCTCGCGGCCCGCGGACTTGACGAGGTAGCCGAGCGCGCCGGCCTTGACCGCCTCGAGCACGTCGCCGTGCGCGCCGCTCGCGGACAGGATGAGGATGCGGGTCGGCACCTCGGCAGCCGCCAGCGCCGCGCACACCTCGGGGCCGCGCAGCCCGGGCAGCTCGAGGTCCAGGATCAGCACGTCGGGCACGGTCGCCCGGGTGCGGCTGACGGCGGACCGGCCGTCGTCGGCCGTCGCGACCACGTCGAAGCCGGCGTCGGCGAGGTCACGGGCGACCGCGTCGCGCCACATCGGGTGGTCGTCCGCCACGACCACCGTGATCGGCCGCTCCTCCGGGGCTGCCGTTGCGGCCGGGGCGGAGCGCTCACTCGACCTGGGTCGAGTGAGCGCCTCGTCTCCTGCGTCACCTGCGTCACGCCGGTCACGTCGGACCTCGCCCTCGTTCGCTGTCATCGACGCTCCTTTCCCCCGCGCGGCAGGGTGAGCCGCACCGTCGTCCCCGCGCTCGGACCGGGCTCGACGCAGGCCGTGCCGCCGAGGTCTGCCAGCCTGCCGACGATGCTCGAGGACACCCCGAGCCGGCCCTCGGCCGCGGCGCTTTCCAGCCGGCCCGCCACCAGTCCCCTGCCGGAGTCGCGGACGGTGACGTTGACGTTCGACCCGTCGTCGTCGAGCAGCACCCAGGCCCGCGCGTCGGGCCCCGCGTGACGCCGCACGTTGTCGAGCGCCGCCTCGATCGCGGCCACCAGCTCGTCGGCGACCTTGCGCTCGAGCAGGATCGGCTGCCCCGGCGCGACGAGCTGCACCTGGGCGTCCTCGACATGGCTGAGCAGCGAGCGCAGGTCGGTGGGCCCCTCCGCTGCCCGGCTCGCCGTCGCGAGGTCGGTGGCGCTCGCCAGTGCCCGGAGGATCCGCTCCTGCTCCGCGGCCATCGAGCCGAGCCGTGCCGCCTCCCCGCCCAGCTCCGAGGCGCGGCGGTGGATGAAGGCGAGGGTCTGCAGGACCCCGTCGTGGACGGTCCGCGCGAGGCGGTCCCGCTCCGCACGGGCGGCGTCGAGGCGCATGGCCTCGGCGAGGGCGGCATGGCTCGAGCGGGTGAGGTCGACGCAGTAGCCGATGCAACCGCCGACGAGGAAGACCAGGATCGAGTTCGTCACCGTGTTGCCGGTCGGCTCCTGCACCTCGATGAACGAGCAGAGCGCCACGAGCGCCGCCGCGGCCACACCACCTCGCCAGCCGAGCAGGATGGCGAAGCCGACGACGGCGGCCGAGGGCCAGATCGACGGGACCGTCTTGGCGCCCCCGGTGATGACCCACGCGTGGTCGACGAGCCGGGTCGCGAGGATGGCGGCACAGGCGAGAGCCAGCTCAGCGGCATACATGGGGACGGTGCGGACCGGGCGGACCGTCTGGGCCAGGGTCCAGGCGGTGAGGACCGCGAGGATGGCGAGTGCGCCGGTCAGCTGCGCGACCTCCTCATGGCGGTGCCAGACCGACCATGCGGCATAGACGAGGGCGAGGCAGCGGAAGACGTCGACGGCACGCCAGAGGCCACGGACGAGGACGTGCTCGTCGGACAGCGCGGTCAGCTGCGGGGAGGCCTCCACGGCCGTCAGGACGCGGCCTGGGCGTCGCTGCTCGGCGGCTCCTGCGCCGACTCGGTCGGCAGCGTCGGCTGCCGCCGCAGGATCGGCTTGCCCTCGGCAGCGTCGAGGGCCTCCTCGAGCTCGGGAGCGGCACTGCCCGGCTTCGCGGCCTCCTGCAACTCGCGCGCCTTCGCGCGAGCGGCGGCCAGGATCCGCTTCTTCATCGACGTGGCGTACATGTCGACGTACTCCTGGCCCGACAGGAGCATCAGCTCGTAGACGATCTCGTCCGTGATGGAGCGCAGGACGAAGCGGTCGTCCTCCATGCCCTCGTAGCGGGAGAAGTCGAGCGGGCGGCCGATGCGCACACCGATCCGCATGATGTGCGGCAGCTTCTTGCCGGTCGGCTGCGCCTTGTCGGTGCCGATCATCGCGACCGGGATCACGGGCACCTTGCCCTCGAGGGCCAGACGCGCGACGCCGGTCCGACCCCGGTAGAGGCGGCCGTCAGGTGAGCGCGTGCCCTCGGGGTAGATGCCGAGCAGCTCGCCGCGGCGCAGCACCCGCAGCCCCGACGAGAGCGCGGCGCTGCTCGCCTTGCCACCGGACCGGTCCACGGGCAGCTGTCCGATCGCCTTGAAGAAGGCAGCGGTGAGCCGGCCCTTGACCCCACGACCGGTGAAGTAGTCGCTCTTGGCGAGGAACGTGACGCGCCGCGAGACGACGATCGGCAGGAAGACCGAGTCGGAGAAGGACAGGTGGTTGCTCGCGAGGATCGCCGGACCCTCGGCGGGGATGTGGTCCTCGCCCTCGACCCAGGGGCGGAAGAGCAGCTTGAGGAGCGGCCCCAGCACGATGGTCTTGAGCAGCCAGTAGAACACCCGCACACCTCCCTTCGTCGACCGCCTGAACTCTACGGCACTCGCGTGCCGAGGGGGCGGCGTGCGAGGATTCGAGCATCATGAACGACCACGAGCTCGACGCGGAGTTCGAGCGGATCATCGCCGGCTGGGACGAGACCGCCGACGAGCCGAGCCCCGCCGTCGACGAGTCGCTCCGGCCATCCGAGCCACGCGCCGACGGCCCCGACGGATCGCCGCCGACCGCGACTGCCCTGCCGAAGCCGGGAGCGTCCCTCAACGTGCCCATCGCGCCCGTCACGCCACACGTCTGGCGCGGCGGGTCGGTCCCCGACGAGGACGCCACCCAGCCGGAGGACGACGAGGACGAGCACTTCGTGCCACCGGCCGTGCACCTGCCGTCCGCGGAGGACGACCCGATGTACTGGGCGACAGTCGGCTGTCTCGTGGGCGGGCCCCTCCTCCTGCTCTACCTGCTGATCTTCGACCGGGGTGGTAGCGCCTGGTGGGTGGTGACCGCCGTGGCGGTGACCGTCATCGGCTTCGTCATGCTGGTCCTGCGGGGCGGCACCGACCGCGACCCCTTCGACGACGGGACGCGCGTGTAGTCGGTATGCCGCTCAGCTCGCGCTCGCTCGTCAGGGCAGGGCCGGCAGCGCGAGGTCGACCCAGGAGGGCCTGTGGTCGGATGCGGCCACGAGGTCCTCGTGGAGCGGGTGCACCCCGCCGACGTCACGCAGGGCGACGAGGTCCGGGCTGGCGAAGATGACGTCGAGCACTGCCGTCGGATGCGCCGCAGGGTAGGTGGGGTGGTCGCCGGAGACCTTCCGGTAGGTGGCCGCGAGCCTCGCCCAGGCGCTGCCGGTGGAGCCCTCGTTGAGGTCCCCGGCGATGACGGCGGGTGCATGCAGCGATCCGAGGATCTCGGCCATGTGCGCCTCCCGTTCCCCGGCCCGCAGGCTGAGGTGCACGCTCGCGACCCACAGCGGTCGGGACCGCGGTAGCGAGACGAGCTGAGCGGCATACCCCCTCGTCCGGTCCGGGAAGCGGACGGGCAGGGGTGCGGTGCGGCTGCGGTGGGTGTGGACCCGCAGGGACGTCAGGATGGCCGTGCCGCCCGTGCCACGACGCCCGCCCGCCCAGTAGAGCCCGCAGGCGCGCGCGAAGGCAGGCAGGGTGAACTCCGTGGTGAGGCGCCGGGGCACCTCCTGAAGGCACAGCACGTCCGGCTGGATGGCCCGTACGACCCGGGCCGCCGCCGCCCGGTCGTCGAGCAGGTCACGCAGGTTGTAGGTGGCGACCCGGAGCCGGTGCCCGTCGGTCATCCGCCGGTCCGGGCGAGGTCGGCGGCACCGATCAGCCCGGCGTCGGCGCCCAGCTGGGCGAGGACGATGGACGCCTCGGGCCGGTAGCCCCGCCCGGGCAGCTGCCGGCGGAAGGCGTCACGGGCCGGCGCGAGGAGCAGCTCGCCTGCCGCGCTCACTCCCCCGCCGACCACGAACCGGCCCGGGTCGAGCGCGGCCGCGAGGTTGGCGAGACCCACCCCGAGCCACTCGCCCACCTCGGCGAGCAGCTCCCGGGCCGTCGGGTCCCCCGCCCTGGCCGCCTCGGTGATGAACGGCCCGGTCAGGGCGTTCTCGTCCCGGCCGAGCCGGGCGCGCAGGTCGCCGATGAGGGGTGAGTCCGCGGCGATCAGGTCGCGAGCCTCCCGGACGAGGGCGTTGCCGCTGGCGTACTGCTCCCAGCAACCGCGGTTGCCGCACTCGCACCGCAGCCCACCGGGCACGACCTGCATGTGGCCGAACTCTCCGGCGATGCCGTGCCGACCCCGGCTGACGTGCCCGTCGACGAGCAGGGCCCCACCGATCCCGGTGCCCAGCGTGATCATGACGGCGTGCGACTCCCCGCGAGCCGCGCCGAAGCGGGCCTCGGCCCAGAGCGCGGCGTTCGCGTCGTTGTCGATCGTCACGGGCGGGGCGATTCTGGCCCGCAGGCGCTCCCGGAGCGGCTCGCTGCGCCACGACAGGTGCGGGGCGAACACCACCGTGCCGCGGTCCGCCGCCACGAAGCCGGCGGCACCGACCCCCACCGAGGTGACGCGGTCACCATCGAGGCCGCGGAGCAGCTCGTCCACACAGTCGACGATGGTGTCCTCGACCACCTCCGGAGAGGTCGAGCGGTGGGGCGTGCTGCGGCGGGTGCGGTGCAGGATGCGCCCGGACTCGTCGACCACTCCCCCGGCGACCTTGGTGCCGCCGATGTCGATCCCGATCGCGAGGTCCGGCATCAGGGACCGTCCGGCCCGTCCGGCGGGTCGGGCACCTCAGGCGGCGCCGGGTCGTCCTGCGCGTCCGGCCCGGGCTGCGGCTCGGCACCGCCTCGTTCTGCGGTCGCGTCCGGCTCGGCCCGCTCGCGGCGCGAGCGCTGGACGACGGCCAGGTCGCGCAGGCCGGTCGCGGCGAGCTCGACGACGTCGGCGAGCCGGTCGACGGTGTCCGGGCTCACCCGCTGGACGAAGGCGATGAGCTGGCAGACGGGGCACACGGCGCAGGCCGCGGGCCGCCGGCCACCACACGTGCAGGTGCCCGGGTCCACGGCGTCGTCATTCCCGGCGCCGTCATCCTCGGGGTCGGACCGTCGACTCGGCCCGCGGCCGGCGTCGGCGCGGCCCTCCGGCGCGTCTTGCCCTCCGTGGCGCGCACCTCCGCCGAAGGCAGCCAGCACCTCGACCAGACGTGCCGCCTCGTCGGCGACCGATCCGACGCGAGACTCTGCCTGGTGGTCCTCTGGTCCGTCGTTGGTCGTCACGACGCCTGGGCCTCGACCCGCCTCTTGAGCTCCTTGAGGGCGGTGTCGATGATGACCTTCTCGGCCTTGCGCTTGAGCAGCCCGAGCATGGGGATCTTGACGTCGACCGCGAGCCGGTAGGTCACCCTCGTCCCCTCCTCCGCGTGGGCCAGGGTGTAGGACCCGTCGAGTGCCTTCAGCACGGTGGCGGAGACCATCGTCCAGGAGATCATTCCCGTGCCGTCGTCGACGACGTCCCACTCGTAGTCGAGGACGTACGTGTCCTTGATCGCGCCGGCGTCCAGGGTGAACTCGACCTGGTCAGCCCAGCCGTCACCCTCCTCGGAGAGCACTGCGACACGCTTCACGTCACCGGCCCACTCCGGGTAGGCGTCGAAGTCGGCGATGACGTCGAGCACCTCGGCGGGCGGCGCGTCGATGGTGATGGTGCTCTCGGTCCGGTCAGCCATGCGCCGAGACTAGCGCCTCGACGTGACGGGCCGAGTATCGTGCAAGCACCACCCCCGGCAAGGAGCAGTCAGTGAAGGAAGCCGTCGTCGAAGCGCTCGCCCCGAAGACGACCGAGGGAAGCCTGGCAGACCTGCCAGGACGCAACGCCCGGCTGGAGCCGCATGGCATCGCGTTCTCCAGGAAGACGCCCTCGGGCACGTGGTCGCACGTGACCTGGTCGGAGTTCGCCGCCGACGTCGACGCGGTGGCCAAGGGCCTCATTGCCCGTGGTGTCCGGGCCGGCGACCGCGTCGGGTTGATGTCCCGCACCCGCTACGAGTGGACGCTGCTCGACTTCGCAGCCTGGCGGGCCGGGGCGGTCGT
>DASSTN010000153.1:0-3290 GCA_035707905.1 Intrasporangium sp. | reverse complement strand
CGTGCCGCCGGTCACCTCGTCGCCGACGGTGACATCGACGGGCGCCGACTCTCCCGTGACGAGGCTGGCATCGATGGCGCTCGAGCCGTCGCGGACGACGCCGTCGGTGGCGACCTTCTCGCCCGGCCGGACGAGGAACTGGTCGCCGACGGCGAGGTGCTCGACGGGGATCCGCTGCTCGCCGGTGATGCGGGTGCGCGGGTCGACGCGCAGGACGGAGACCTCCTTGGCGCCGAGGTCGAGCAGCGAGCGGAGCGCGTCCTTGCCGCTGTCCTTGGCCCGCGCCTCGAGGAACCGGCCGACGAGCAGAAAGGTCGTGACGACGGCCGCCGTCTCGAAGTAGAGGTGGTCCTGACCGGTGAGCACGGCGACGAGGGAGTAGAGGTAGGCCGCCAGCACCCCGAGCGAGACGAGGGTGTCCATCGTCGAGGCGAGGTGGCGAGCGTTGACCGCGGCCGCCCGGTGGAAGGGCCAGGCGCACCACCCGACGACGGGAGTGGCGAGGACGAGCTGCAGCCAGGGGCTCGCCGGGAAGGTGGGAACGACCATGGCCAGCAGGAAGACCGGCACGGTGAGTGCGGCGGCGACGACGAGCCGGGTCCTGAGGTCCGCGGCCACGAGGCTGCGGACCACCCGGTCACGTCGGCTTCCGGGTGGCGCGGGTGTTCTGTCCTCGGTCGCCGCGGAGGCCGCCGGGATGGCCGTCTGCGGCCTGCCTGTGGAGCCGGCCCGGGCGGTGGGGGAGGTGCCTCCGGAAGCCGGGTGAGCGGCATACCGGCTGTTCAGCTTGTCGAGGAGGGCACCTGCGGCGGGGCGTCCGTCCGGGTCGGCGGGGATGACCTTCGCGCCGTAGCCGGTGCGCTCGACCTCCGCGACGATCTGCTCGACGGTGACTGGCGCGGTGTAGACCACCTGCGCCTTCTCGGTCGCGAGGTTGACGGTGGCGGACTCGATGCCCTCGACCTTGCCGAGCTTGCGCTCGATGCGCGCCGAGCACGACGCGCACGTCATGCCCGTGATCGCGAGGCGGACCTGCTGCGGTCGTGGCCCGGCGGTGGTCGTGCTGTCCGTCATCAACCTCTCCTTCGTGCCTCGGAGCCGCCTCGATCGTATGCCGCAGGGGCGGCACGGCGGTGGGGGCGCGACGAGGCGTGGGGCCTCCGACTTTCGGACCGCGGCCCGATTGTCGGAGCTGGAACGCGCCGGCACCCTCCGACAATGGGACCGGGGTCCGATTGTCAGCACCCGAACTGGACCGGCGCGACCGGTCAGGGCAGGTAGTCCACCAGCCGGCTCGCGAGGGCCGTGTAGGTCTGCGGCGTCAGCTCGAGGAACCGCGCCTCGACGTCTGCGGGAAGCCCCAGGCCGCGGACGAACTCGCGCAGGTCGTCGCCGTTGATCCGGCGGCCGCGGGTCAGCTCCTTGAGGCGCTCGTACGGCTCCTCCATGCCGGGCACGCCCTGCGCACCGAGCGCCCGCATCGCCGACTGGATCGGCTCGGCGAGCACCTCCCAGTTCGCCTCGAGGTCGGCGGCCATCGCCTCGGGGACGGCGTCGAGCCCGGCGAGCCCACGGGAGACGTTGTCGAGGGCGAGCAGGCTGTGGCCGAACGCGGTGCCGATGTTGCGCTGCATCGAGCTGTCGGTGAGGTCGCGCTGGAGGCGGCTCTCGACGAGGGTCGAGCCGAGGACGTCGAGCAGGGCGTTCGAGACCTCGAGGTTCGCCTCGGCGTTCTCGAACCGGATCGGGTTGACCTTGTGCGGCATCGTGCTGCTGCCGACCGTCCCCTGACCCCGCACCTGGGCGAAGTAGCCCATCGAGATGTAGGTCCAGATGTCGGTGCAGAGGTTGTGCAGGATCCGGTTGAACCGGGCCATGTCGGCATAGAGCTCGGCCTGCCAGTCGTGGCTCTCGATCTGCGTCGTCAGCGGGTTCCACGTCAGGCCGAGGCCCTCGACGAACTCACGCGACACCTCCGGCCAGTCGACGTCGGGCAGCGCGAGGAGGTGGGCGCCGTACGTGCCGGTGGCGCCGTTGAACTTGCCGAGGTACTCCTGCCCGCGGATCCGGCGCAGCTGCCGGGTGAGCCGCCAGGCGAGCACCGCCAGCTCCTTGCCCATCGTCGTCGGGGTCGCCGGCTGGCCGTGGGTGTGGGCGAGGAGCGGCACGTCCCGCAGCTCGCGGGCCATCGTCGAGAGCTGTTCGACGAGGGCCTGCGCCTTCGGCAGCCACACGTCCGTGACGGCGCCCTTGACCATGAGGGCGTAGGAGAGGTTGTTGACGTCCTCGCTCGTGCAACCGAAGTGGATGAGCTCCGCGAGTCCCTTGTCCTCGTCCGCGGGCGCGATCTCGGTGAGGCGGCGCTTGAGGAAGTACTCGACCGCCTTGACGTCGTGAACCGTCACCCGCTCGATCTCGCCCAGCTCGGCGACCTGCTCCGGCCCGAAGTCCCTCACGACGCGCCGCAGGGCCGCGATCTCGTCGTCGGTCAGCTTGCGAACACCGGGGATGACCCCATGGCTCGTCTGGAAGATGAGCCACTCCACCTCCACGTGGACCCGCTCACGGTTGAGCGCCGCCTCCGACAGGTGGTCGACGAGCGGCGCGACCGCCGCCCGGTAGCGTCCATCGAGCGCGCCGAGGGCGATGGGTGGGATGGCGTCAGCGAGCGAGGGCATGCCGCCATCCTCCCAGCCGTGCTGGGTCGCGCTCAAAGCGATCCCGTATGCCGCTCAGCCGCGGTGGGGCAGCTGCATGATCGCGAACGTCTCGCCCTCCGGCCCGGCGACGACGGCCATGCGGCCGTAGGGGGTGTCCCGTGGTGGCTGCGGCACCCCGCCCCCGAGGCCCGGGATGCGGGCGACCGTGGCGTCGCAGTCCTCGACCGCGAAGTACACGGTCCAGTGGGACGTCTCGTCCATGGGGACGTCCTCGGGCATCGCGCCGAGGCCCGCGAACGGGGCCCCGTCCCCGACCCGGGCGACCGAGTAGCGGAACCCGCCTTCGCCGATCTCCTCGAGCAGCCAGCCGAAGACCGTGGAGTAGAAGGTCTTGGACGCCTCGTAGTCGCGACTCATGGTCTCGCTCCAGCACATGGCGCCGGGTTCGCCGACGAGCTCCACACCGCTGTGGGCTCCTGTCTCCCAGAGGCCGAAGCGGGCGCCCGCCGGGTCGACGAGGACGGCGGCGCGACCGAAGCCGCGGTCCTGGTCGGGCTCCGAGCCGACCTCACCACCAGCGGCCTCGGCGCGGTCCGTGGCCGCCCCCGGGTCGTCGACGGCGAGGTAGAC
>DASSTN010000152.1:0-2484 GCA_035707905.1 Intrasporangium sp. | reverse complement strand
GAGGTCATCGAGGCCGACGAGCGGGAGATGATCCACTCGGTCTTCGAGCTCGGCGACACCGTCGCGCGCGCCGTGATGGTGCCGCGCACCGACATGGTGACGATCGAGCACACCAAGACCCTGCGCAGCGCCATGTCGCTCTTTCTCCGCAGCGGCTTCTCCAGGATCCCGGTGGTGGGCGAGGACTCCGACGACGTGCGCGGCCTGCTCTACTTCAAGGACGTGGCCCGCCGTCTCAACGCGGCACCCGAGGACGCGAAGCAGCCCGCCACCGAGGTGATGCGGCCGATGCACTTCGTGCCGGAGAGCAAGCCCGTCGACGACCTCCTCCGGGAGATGCAGCAGGAGCAGAGCCACTTCGCGATCGTCGTCGACGAGTACGGCGGCACGGCCGGGCTCATCACCATCGAGGACATCATCGAGGAGATCGTCGGTGAGATCGCCGACGAGCACGACCGCGAGGCGCCGGGTCCTGAGCGGCTCGATGACGGCACGGTGCGCGTGCCCGCCTCGATGGACATCGACGACCTCGCCGAGCTCTTCGACGTCCACATCGACGAGGAGGACGTCGACACCGTCGGGGGCCTGCTGACGAAGGCGATCGGACGCGTGCCCATCGTCGGGTCCAGCGGCGCCGTGGCAGGGCTCGTCCTGACCGCCGAGCGAATGGCCGGGCGTCGACACCGCGTCGCCACGGTCATCGTCCAGCGTGCCGAGCCCGAGGTGGTCGCGGAGCTCATCACCGACAAGGAGGAAGCCCATGGGCACTGACCCGACCGGCCGAGCGGAGGCCGGCCCTGAAAGTGCCGGGGGGTTCACGGGGGGCGGGGCCCCCCGTGGGTCTTCATACCGGGCGGGCTTCGCCTGTCTCGTCGGGCGCCCCAACGCGGGCAAGTCGACGCTGACCAACGCCCTGGTGGGGCAGAAGGTCGCCATCACGTCCTCGAAGCCGCAGACCACGCGCCACACGATCCGCGGCGTCGCGACCACGGACCATGCGCAGCTGATCCTCGTCGACACCCCGGGGCTGCACAAGCCACGCACCCTGCTCGGCGAGCGGCTCAACGACCTCGTGCGCGAGACGCTCCTCGAGGTGGATGTGATCGGCTTCTGTCTGCCGGCGGACCAACGAATCGGGCCCGGCGACACCTACATCGCCAAGGACCTCGCCGAGCTGCGCACGGTACGCCGTCGACCCGTCGTCGCCATCGCGACGAAAACCGACCTGGTGGACAGGGCACGACTGGCAGAGCACCTGATCGCCATCGACCGGTTGGGGGACTGGGACGACATCGTGCCGGTGTCCGCCGTGTCGGGGGAGCAGGTCGCCGAGGTCCGTGAGGTCCTGTCATCCCACCTGCCCGAGTCCCCGCAGCTCTATCCGGACGGTGTCCTCACCGACGAGCCGGAGGCCGTCATGATCGCCGAGCTGGTCCGCGAGGCCGCGCTCGAGGGGGTCCGCGACGAGCTGCCGCACTCACTCGCCGTCGTCGTCGAGGAGATGGTGCCGCGAGAGGACCGCCCGGAGGACAACCCACTGCTCGACGTGCGCGTCAACGTCTACGTCGAGCGGCCGAGCCAGAAGGCGATCGTCATCGGGCGTGGAGGGTCACGCCTGCGCGAAGTCGGCACCAACGCCAGAAGGGGGATCGAGGCACTGCTCGGGCAGAAGGTCTACCTCGACCTGCACGTCAAGGTTGCCAAGGACTGGCAGCGTGACCCGAAGCAGCTGCAGCGCCTCGGCTTCTGACCATCCCCGTCCGGCACTCACCGTCACGTGGCAGGCACCGGGCCCGAGAGCTGCTGGCTCGTCGTCACCGTGACGTCGGTACCCGAGGTCGTCGCGGTGAACTGAGCCGTCCCCGCACCCTGCTTGAACGAGACCACGATCGAGGTCGGCGAGGACTGTTGCTGCGCCACGGACCATCCGGCCTCAGGAGAGACGTTCGTCAGCTTGAGCTGTGAGCCGGAGCCGATGAAGGAGACGGAGCCTGCGCCGCCGACCGGATAGGACCCGTCGGCGGCCTTGAGGATGGTCAGTTGCTTCGTGATCTGCAACTGGGAGCCCGAGAGCTGGGCGCGGAACGTCCAGGTCGTGTCGGTTCCCTGGGTGAAGTCGACCTCGATCGCGTTGGGCTGCTGCACCGGCGGCTGGGCCTTCTGCCATCCGGAGGCGGGAGTCGAGGACATGAGCCGCAGCTGTCCCTGCCTGACGGAGAACTGGACCTGGCCTGCGTCCCCGACGTCCCAGACGCCGTCACGGATCTCCGTCACGCCGGCTGCCTGCGACCCTGACGACGGCTGGGTCGAGCCGGAGGCGCCGGCCGTGCTCGCCGCGCTGCCGTTCCCGGCACCGGTAGTGGCCCCGCCGCCCGCTCCCTGGCCCTGCCCGGTCCCGGTGGCGGCCTCGGGCACGGCCGGTCCCGCGGCGACACCGGTGGCCGAGGCGGTGCCCACCATCTCGTCGCCGAAGCCGAGACCACA
>DASSTN010000151.1:0-2704 GCA_035707905.1 Intrasporangium sp. | reverse complement strand
CGGGTCACCGTGTCGACGATCTTGCGCGCCGAGTTGTCGATGACCTCGTGGTCATACGACTTCAAGCGGATGCGGATCTTCTGTCCCGCCATCTCCGTTACGTCTCTCTCTCGCCGTACTGTCTGACCGGTTCCCTTGGCTCTCCGACCCCCGAGGTCGGGCGTGTCGCGCCCGTCTCGCGGCGGGACGTGCGGATTTCCGCTGCACGTCCCGGTGTGGATTGCCCGGCCGAACCGGGTTGGCCTGCGCTTCCCTCGGGCCTCCGTGTGGAGTCCGGGCGAGTCCCCGTCAGGAGGCTCTACAAGGGGCGGCGCCACCGACATGGGTCAGCGACGCGCGTCAAGCAACCGCTCTAGTGTGCCAGTTGCCCCAGTGGACGAGCAAATCCGGGTGCGTCCGTGCCGAGCGACCGGCGTCGCCCACTCCCGATCAGTCGGCCGGAGCGAGGAAGGCAGCGAGGCCTGCGGCGTACATCGCCGGATCCTCGGCGCCGCACAGCTCACGCGCGCTGTGCATCGAGAGCATCGGGGCACCGAAATCGACGGTCGTGGCGCCGGTGAGCGCCGCCGTCATCGGGCCGACCGTCGAGCCACAGGGCAGGTCGCTCCGCGAGACGAAGGTCTGCACCGGCACCTCGGCCTGCTCGCACGCCAGTCGGAAGGCGGCCTCGCCCCGCGAGTCTGTCGCATAGCGCAGGTTCGTGTTGATCTTGAGCACGGGGCCGCCGTTGATGGCGATGTGGTGCTCCGGCTCGTGACGGTCGGCGTAGTTCGGGTGGGTCGCGTGCGCCATGTCACCGGACGCGATCACGGTCGCGGCGAGGCCACGCCAGTAGTCGTCGCGCCCCCCTCCCCCGGCCAGGACGAGCCGCTCGAGCACCGACGGCAGGAGCGTCGACATCGCGCCGCGCTCCGAGGTACTGCCGATCTCCTCGTGGTCGAAGAGGACGACGACCGGCACCCGCTGGGGGTCTCGCCCGGCAGCATCGATGAGGGCCCGCACGGCGGCATACGACGTCGCGAGGTTGTCGAGGCGGGGAGCGGCGATGAGCTCCTGCCCGAGGCCCAGTCGCGCGGAGGGCTCCGTCGGGTAGGTCATGATGTCCCAGCCGAGGACGTCGCCGGGCTCGGCAACGACCTGCTGCGCCACATAGCCCCTGAAGTCCGTCTGCACGTCCCCGACGCCCCAGACCGGCTCCATGTGGAACTGCTTGTTGAGCTCGAGCTTGTCCCGGACGCTGCGGTCGAGGTGGATCGCGAGCTGCGGCACCCGCAGCAACGAGCGCGGGTCGTGGAAGAGCCGGAACTCGACGCCGGCGCTGCACCGCACCGCCACCCGGCCGGCGAGGCCGAGGTCACGGTCGAGCCACGAGTTGAGCAGCAGACCGCCGTACGGCTCGACCCCGAGCAGCTGCCATCCCGCACGGACGTGGTCGGGCCGCGGCTTGACGCGCAGGTTCGGGCTGTCCGTATGCGCCCCCACGATGCGGAAGCCGGCCGCCGGGCCGAGCCCAGCGGCATACGCCCCGCGGTTGTCCCAGGCGATCAGGGAGCCGCCGCGCAAGAGGAAGTGCGCCCCCGGCTCCGTCGGGAAGGGCTCTGTCTCGGCGACCTGCGTGAAGCCCGCCTCCTGCAGCCGCGCCGCAGCCTGCTCGCACGCGTGGAACGGCGTGGGGGACGCGTCGACGAAGTCGATGAGCCCCTGCGCCTCGGTCTCGGTGTCGAAGGAATGCGCCACGGGCCCCGACCCTACCCGGAGGCCCGGGATGCGAGAGGGCCCGGTCCGCCGAAGCGGGCCGGGCCCTCTGCAGTTGCTGACGAGTCAGCGGCGACGAGTCACCAGGTCACTTGATGATCTTGGTGACGCGACCGGCGCCGACGGTGCGGCCACCCTCGCGGATCGCGAACTTGAGGCCCTCCTCCATGGCGATCGGCTGGATGAGCTCGACGCGCATGTCGGTGTTGTCGCCGGGCATGACCATCTCGGTGCCCTCGGGCAGGTGGACGACACCCGTCACGTCCGTGGTCCGGAAGTAGAACTGCGGACGGTAGTTGTCGTAGAACGGCGTGTGACGGCCGCCCTCGTCCTTGGACAGGATGTAGACCTGACCCTCGAACTCCGTGTGCGGGGTGATCGAGCCGGGCTTGACGACGACCTGGCCACGCTCCACGTCCTCACGCTTGATGCCGCGGAGGAGGAGGCCGACGTTCTCGCCCGCGCGGCCCTCGTCGAGGAGCTTGCGGAACATCTCGATGCCGGTGACGGTGGTCTTGGCGGCCGGGCCCTCGTGGATACCGACGATCTCGACCTCCTCGTTGACCTTGAGGATGCCGCGCTCGATACGACCGGTGACGACGGTGCCACGACCGGTGATCGTGAAGACGTCCTCGATCGGCATGAGGAACGGCTTGTCGACGTCGCGCTCCGGCTCCGGGATGTTCTCGTCGACGGCGTCCATGAGGTCGAGGACCGTCTGGCCCCACTCCGGGTCGCCCTCGAGCGCCTTGAGCGCCGAGACCTTGACGACCGGGACGTCGTCACCGGGGAACTCGTAGGTCGACAGGAGCTCGCGGACCTCCATCTCGACGAGCTCGAGGATCTCCTCGTCGTCGACCATGTCGGCCTTGTTGAGCGCCACGACGATGTAGGGGACGCCGACCTGGCGGGCCAGGAGGACGTGCTCCTTCGTCTGCGGCATCGGGCC
>DASSTN010000150.1:0-28408 GCA_035707905.1 Intrasporangium sp. | reverse complement strand
TCGCCCTCGAGCCCCTCCGGGACGAGGACGGTTCGCACGTCAGGCATCCCGGCGCCTCGTCCCGTGGTCGCGGCGCCCGTCGACGCCGATGCCGCGCAGGGCGAGCAGGACGATGAGGATGGCCGCCGCGACGATCCAGATGTCCGCGACGTTGCCGATGAACCAGCCGTTGTAGTCGATGAAGTCGACGACGTGGCCCTGCCCGCCTCCGGGGGGCCGCACGAAGCGGTCCGTGAGGTTGCCCAGGGCGCTGCCCAGCAGGGCCCCGAGGGCGAGCGCCCAGGCACGCGAGCCCAGGTCCTTGGCGACGAAGGCGATCGCCACGAGCACGACGACGGCGATGACCGTCATGACCCATGTGTTCCCGGCGCCGAGCGAGAGCGCCGCGCCGGGGTTGCCGATGAGCTTGAGCCGGATCAGGTCACCGACCACCGAGCGGCTCTGCCCGTCGCCGAGGCGGTCGAGGGCGATGACCTTGGTGACCTGGTCGCTCACGTAGGCGAGGACGGCGATGACGACGAGGAGCCCGAAGAGCCGGTGCCGGCGGGCGGCCGGCGGACGCTCCGTGGGACGGTCGTCGGGCGCCTCAGATGATGGCGTCGGGGTCAGTGGCGTTCCTGTTTCGTTTTGCATGTCATGCACAGGGTCGCACGTGGGAAGACCTGGAGGCGACCCTTGCCGATCGGGTTGCCACAGTTCTCACAGATCCCGTACGTGCCGGCCCGGAGCTGCTCCAGTGCGCGCTCCGTCTGCCGCAGCATGTCCCGCGAGTTGTTGGCGAGGGCGATCTCGTGGTCGCGCTCGAACGTCTTGGCACCGGCGTCGGCCTGGTCCTCACCGCCGCCGTCCGAGGAGCTCTGGATGAAGTTCGCCAGCTCCTCCTCCGCGCGCTCGATCTCACGCTCGTAGGACTCGATCTCCTCACGCAGGTACTTGCCGACGGAACGCAGCTCCTCTGCGGTCCACGGTGCCTCGTCCTCCTTGACCTTGAGGCTGTGGGTAAGGCGTTCGACCTCGGCCTCGGTCGCCGGCTTCGTGGTGCCGACGCCCGCGCGTCGGGCGCGCGACCCGCTGCTCGTCGTCGCGGCCTTCGGGGCGGCGCTGGCGGTCTTCTTGCCTGACGCGGTACTGGTCATGGCTACAGCCTTCCTCGGCGGTGCGGTCTTCTTGGCGGCGCCCGGGCGGGTGGCCGCGCTCTTCGTCGTGCCCTTCGTCGACGTCGTCGCTGCCTGCCGTGCGGGAGCGCCGGCGGCCTTGGTGACCCTCTTGCCCACGGAGTGGGTACTTCTCTCGTTCACGGTCTTCGCCGTCGACTTCGAGGGGGAGGTCTTGCCCGCGGTCTTCCGGGTGGACCCGGTGTCCTTCTTCGCCCTCGGTGCAGCCTTGCTCGTCACCGTCGTGGTGGCGTCCGCCGAGTCGGGGGCCGACTTCCGCGCACCGGTCCTGCTCGCGTCTCGCCCCCGTGCGGGGGTGGTCTTGCTCGTGCCTGCAGCCTCGGCCTTCTTGGTCGACATGTGTCCTCCGATGACCGTCGACGTTGACAAGTGCGGCTGACAATAGGCGCACAATCTCCGGGATACAAACGAAACGCGCACAAAAACCGGTGGGACATCAGACCCACGGCAGGTTCACAGGAGGCCCACACCACAGCGACAGGTTGCGAGCCGGCGTGTGCGGCTGGCACGCACAGGCGAAAGGGCCGCTCGGAGAGCTCCGAGCGGCCCTTTCGGACTGCCTGCTACTCGACCGCTGGACGGCTCAGCGGTGTCCCTCACCCTCACCGGCGGGCGTGAGCTCCTCGGCGGTGCGGTCGAGGTCGGACAGCTGCCGGGTGATGTAGGCCTTGAGGTTGTGGCGGTAGTTGCGCTCGAAACCGCGCAGCTCGTCGATCTTCTTGTTCAGCAGCCCCTGCTGCTTGTCGAGCTCCTCGAGGACCGCCGCCTTCTTCTGCTGCGCCTCGGCGACCATGCCCGTCGAGCGCTCCCGAGCCTCGGTGAGCATCTCGTCGCGCTTGGCCGTCGCCTCGGCGAGCATCGCGTCGCGCTGGTTGGTGCCCTCCGCGACCAGCTGGTCACGGCGGGCGACGGCTGCGGCCGCCACCTCCTCGGCCTTGCGGACGGCGTCGTCGTGCTGGCGCTGGCCGCTCGCGACGAGCTCGTCGTGCCGGCGCTGGCCGACGCCGATCAGCTCGTCGCGCTTGCTCTCACCGTTGCGGACGTGCTCGTCGTGCAGGCGCTGGGCCAGGGCGATGACCCCGGCCGCGTCGCCGGGAGCGGCCGGTGCGGCACCGGCCGCAGCAGCGGCCGGTTGGGCGGGGGCCTGGGCGGCACGCGCCTCGGCGGCGCGCGCAGCTTCCTCGGCGGCCCGGGCCTGCTCCTGCGCCTTGGAGAGGCGAGCCTCCGCTTCGGCCACCTTGCTGTTGAGGTCCTTGAGCCGCGCCTGCGCCTCGTTGAGGGCGGAGTTGTCCGCGGCAGACCTGGCGGCCTCCTCGGCCCGCTGTGCTTCGGCGTTGGCTCGCTCGATGCGCTCCTTGGCGGCCCGCTCGAGGTTCTCGGCCTCGGTCCGCGCCTTGGCGGCGCGCTCGGAGGCGGCCTTGAAGGCACGCTCGGCATCCTGGATCTTCGCCTGCAGGCCGCCGAGTCTCGCCTCGTCACCTGCCCGGTTGACCGGGGCGGCCTCGGGACGGACGGCCGTCTGGTTCTTGCTCGCCCGGCAGTCGTTCAGCTGCTTGAGGTAGTCGTCGCGCTGCTCGATCAGGGAGCGCATCTCGGCGACGACCTCATCGAGGAAGTCGTCGACGTCGCGCTCCTCGTAGCCCCGGCGGAACTGCGTGGTCTGGAAGTGCTTGTTCAGCACCTGCTCCGGTGTAAGCGCCATCTCTCACCTCTTGGCAGACGTAGTGGATTCACGAACTGGCCCAGGAGGCCAGGCATTCTCGCTCATGATGCCATCCCAGCAGGCGACGGGACGAATGGTCCCATTTGCCACATTGGTCACGCTGCCCCCAAGAAGCTCGGCAGGTTGAGGGCGAGAGACGTGAGGAGCATGAGCACGAGGAAGGACAGGTCCAGCCGGACCCCGCCCAGGTTGGGCGACGGGATGATCTTGCGCAAGGCCCTCAGCGGCGGGTCCGTGACGGTGTAGATCGCCTCGGCGACGACCAGGAGCGGCCCCTTCGGCTGCCAGGAGCGGGACAGCACCTGCACCCAGTCGATGACGAAGCGCCCGATGAGGGCGATGAAGAAGATGAAGACGACCACCCCGTAGATCGTCCAGAACGTGTCCATGCCGCAAGTCTGACCGATGGGGGCCCGCCCGGCGCAATCGGGTCAGCTCTGGTTGAAGAATCCGCGCGTGGCCGATGCCGCGGTCTCCGGCTCGTCCGCCGACACCTCCACGTGGGCGGGCGAGAGGAGGAAGACCTTCGACGTGACGCGCTCGATCGAGCCGTGCAGGCCGAACACGAGGCCGGCGGCGAAGTCGACGAGGCGCTTGGCGTCGGCGTCGTCCATCTCCGACAGGTTCATGATGACCGGCACCTGGTCACGGAACCACTCGCCGATGTTCTTGGCCTCGTTGTAGGTGCGGGGGTGGATGGTCGTGATCCGGTTGAGCCGGCCGACCTCGACGTCACGGACGACGGAGGCAACGGCGCGCTTGGTCGGCAGCGGAGTGACGGCCGCGGTGTGGCCGGTCTCGTCGGCAGGCTCGTCGTCGTAGCGGTCCGGCTCGTCGTACCCGTCGTAGTCGTCATAGCGATCCTGACGGGCGTCCTCCTCGGCGAGTCCGAGGTACACCATCGTCTTGCGCAGTGCGCCTGCCATGCCAGCTCCTACATCGCGGATTGCCTTCCCGCCCGACGGTACAGAAGTGACGCGTGAGGAGCTCGGATATCGCCCTGCGACACGCAGGAGCGACGAGCGCCCGTATGCCGCTCACCCAGCCCTTCCGCGCCGCGCTAGGCGGCCCTGCGGACGATGACGCCCGCGAAGCGGCCAGTGCGCCCGTCCCGCCGATAGGAGTACAGGTCGGCGTCCTCTCGGGTGCAGCCGGGCACCCACTCGACGGCCACGTCCCGCTGCGCGAGCTGCTCGACCACCCCCGAGGCGACATCGATCGCCGGCGTCCCCGTCCAGGACCGCGTGAGGGCGCTCGGCGCCACCTCGGCGGCCCGCGCCGCCATGTCGGCGGGCACCTCGTAGCACCGCCCGCAGACAGATGGACCGACGACGGCGGACAGCTCTCGTGCGCCGAGCCGGCGCATCCGCTCGATGACCAGCGGAACGATGCCCGCGGTCATCCCCGGACGTCCGGCGTGCACCGCAGCCACGAGCCCCGCAGCGGGGTCGTGCAGGAGGACCGGCACGCAGTCGGCGACGAGGACGGCCAGGGCGAGGTCGGTGGCCCCGGTGATGATGGCGTCGGCCTGCGGGACTTCGCCCCGCCACGGACCGTCGGCCTCGACCACGCCGGTGCCGTGGACCTGGTCCATGAAGAGGAGCCGCTCGCGGCTGACCCCGAGCTGCTCGGCGAGCAGCGCACGGTTGGCCTCCACCTGCCGCGGCTCGTCCCCGACGTGCCCACCGAGGTTGAGCCCGCGCCACGGCTCGGCACCGACCCCAAGGCGCCGCCCGGTGAAGCCGACCTCGAGGCCCGCCTCCTTGTTGCCCGTGGAGGAGATGATCCGGCGCCAGTGGAACACGCCGCAAACCTACCCGCCCTGTGGAGCAGAGACGACGGACGGTCCCACCAGGGAGTGCGTCCGTCGTCTCTGGCGCTGCACGCTATTTCAGGAAGTCGGGGACGTCGAGCTCGTCGTTGTCCTCGAAGGCGACCTGCCGCGGAGGGCGCTGCACCGGCGGCTGCTGGGCCGGACGGGTCACCTGCGGCGGGAAGTGGTTGTGCTGGGAGTCACCATTCGGCGCCGGGACCTGCTGCTGCGGCGGGAACTGCTGGCTCGGGACCGAGTGGTGCGGCTGCGGCGCGGCGTTCTGCGCCGGCGCGGGCTGCTGCGGCTGCGCCGGCTGTTGGGGCTGGGCCTGGGCGACCGGAGCAGCCGGCACCGCCGGACGCTGAGGGGGCACGCCAGCGGACTGGGCGGCTCGCTGGGCGAGCCCCGCCCGGTCGTCCTCGCGTCGGGTCGGGCCACCGGCGTCGAAGCCGGCAGCGATGACGGTGACGCGGACCTCGTCACCGAGGGCGTCGTCGATGACCGCGCCGAAGATGATGTTGGCCTCGGGGTGGGCGGCCTCCTGCACGAGGCGGGCCGCCTCGTTGATCTCGAACAGGCCGAGGTCGGAGCCTCCCTGGATCGACAGCAGCACCCCGTGGGCCCCGTCGATCGACGCCTCGAGCAACGGCGAGCTGATTGCGAGCTCGGCGGCCTGGACGGCGCGGTCCTCGCCACGAGCGGAGCCGATGCCCATGAGGGCAGAGCCGGCACCCTGCATGACGGACTTGACGTCGGCGAAGTCGAGGTTGATCAGGCCCGGTGTGGTGATGAGGTCGGTGATGCCCTGGACACCGGAGAGCAGGACCTGGTCCGCGGAGCGGAACGCGTCCATCATCGAGACGTTCCGGTCGCTGATCGACAGCAGCCGGTCGTTGGGGATGACGATGAGGGTGTCGACCTCTTCGCGCAGACTGCCGATGCCGGACTCCGCCTGGTTGGCCCGGCGCCGCCCCTCGAAGGTGAACGGTCGGGTGACCACGCCGATCGTGAGCGCGCCGAGACCCTTCGCGATCCTGGCCACGACGGGTGCGCCACCCGTGCCGGTGCCACCGCCCTCCCCGGCCGTCACGAAGACCATGTCGGCGCCCTTCAGGACCTCCTCGATCTCCTCCGCGTGGTCCTCGGCAGCCTTGCGGCCGACCTCGGGGTCCGCGCCGGCGCCCAGACCCCGGGTGAGCTCACGGCCGACGTCGAGCTTGACGTCGGCGTCGCTCATCAGCAGGGCCTGCGCGTCGGTGTTGATGGCGATGAACTCGACGCCCTTGAGCCCGACCTCGATCATCCGGTTGATGGCATTGACGCCACCACCACCGATGCCGACGACCTTGATCACGGCCAAGTAGTTCTGCGGTGCTGCTGCCACGAGAGTGGGCCTTCCTGATGGTGAAGCGTCCTGCGGATCGAGGGGTCGAGGGCTACCCTAAACCTTCAATGAAAGGTTACGGTTCGGTCACGAACTGTCCGTGTCGCCCTGACGGTATGCGGTGGGAGCACCCCGATCAACCTCGCCTTCGGCGTGTCGCGAAGGACGTCACCCAACCCGAGGGCGGGTCGTCCCAACAGCCCCTTTGGTCACACCGCAGCCCGGCTGAGCCGGGTGGCCGCGCCCCTGTAGAGGCTCGCGGAGCCCGGGGTCAACGCGTGACCGGAGCGTCGGGAACGCTGACGTCGATGCGCGTCCCGGGCTCCTTGAGCAGGATCGCGACGAGGCGTGCCTTCGTCTGCTCCTCGCCGGCAGTGCCCCACACGACGGTCCGTCGGCCGGACTTGTCGACGAGGGTGAAGCTGACCTGGTCGGCCGCGTTCACCGACATGTCAACCACCTCGGCCCGGACCACGGCGGGCAGGGCCTTCAGCGCCGCGAGCGCGGCACGCAGGCCCTCGGGCGTCACGTTGCTCGAGCCAGCCGTCACAACCGGTACGCCCTTGGGAGGTGTCCCCACCGTGTCGAACCGAACCCCTGTCTGATCTACAAGTTCAAGTTGACCCTGAGGGTTGCGCAGGGCGAGCGCAGGCTCCCGTGGAGTGAGCGTGATGACCACCGAGTGCGGGAGGCTGCGGGCCACCCTGATGTTCGTCCATGCCCGGCCGGCCTCCAGGCGGGCCGTGACCGCGTCGGTGTCGACGCGCATGAGCGGTCCGCCCAGTGGCACCTGGGCCACGGCACGAACGGCCTGCACCTGGTCCGCGGGAACGCCCTGCACGCGCACGGTGGTCGCCGTGAGCAGCGGGCTCATCCAGCCCAGCCAGACGAGTCCCCCGGCGACCACGACGGTCGCCACGAGCCCTGCCGCGAGCAGGAGGGGGCGGCGCCTCGCCCGGGCCGCGCGCGCCTCGAAGCGCTGGCGGGCAGAGGTCACGCCGGTGCCCGGGGGCCGGCGACGCGAGCCCAACCTCATCGGCCTGCTTCCCCGAGGAGGCGCAGCAGCTCGGGCCCGACCATCGTCACGTCACCGGCGCCGATGGTCAGCACGAGGTCGCCCGGGCGGACGAGCTCCGCCAGAGTGGGCGCCACGGCCGACCAGGACGCGACGTAGTGCACCTCGGCGCCGCAGCCCCGAGCCGCGTCCGCCACGAGCTCACCGGTCACTCCCGGCACGGGGTCCTCCCGTGCGGCGTAGACGTCCATCACGACCACGACGTCGGCCGCGGCCAGGCCGGCGCCCAGCTCGGCCGCGAAGTCGCGGGTGCGGCTGTAGAGGTGCGGCTGGAAGACGGCGACGACCCGCCCCGCGTCGCCCACGAGACCCACGGCGGTCTCGACGACGGCACAGACCTTCCCGGCGTTGTGGGCGTAGTCGTCGACGACCGTGACGCCAGCCTCGACGCCCTTGGGCTCGAACCGTCGCCGGGTGCCGGTGAAGGACGCCAGCCCGGCGATCACGGCGTCAGGCTGCTGGCCCAGCCCGGCCACGGCGGCGCCGAAGGCAGCAGCCGCGTTGAGGACGTTGTGACGCCCGGGAACGGCGAGACGGAGGGTGTGCCGGTGTCCGGCCCAGTCGAGGGTGGCGCTCGTCAGCAGGCCCTCGGCCCGGTAGCTGCCCAACCGGAGGTCCGCGTCCTCGGCGAAACCGTAGGTCACCACCCGGGTGCCGTCTGCGCGGGCGGCAGCCGCGAGCCGGCGGGCGCCGTCGTCGTCCGCGCACGTCACGAGAAGACCACCGGGCTCGATGGTGCGGCTGAACTCGTGGTAGGCGGCCTCGACAACCTTGAAGGTGTCGTAGAAGTCGAGGTGGTCCGGCTGCACATTGGTCACGATGGCGACGTGCGGGCGGTAGACGACGAACGAGCCGTCGCTCTCGTCCGCCTCGACCACGAACGTGTCCCCGGAGCCGCTGTGCGCGTTGGTGCCGTGCTTGGCAAGCTCGCCGCCCACCGCGAAGGACGGGTCGGTGCCGCACTCCTGCAGGGCCACCGTGAGCAGGGAGGTGGTCGTCGTCTTGCCGTTCGCCCCGGCGACCGCCACCCGTCGACGCCCGTGCATCAGGGCAGCCAGCCCCTGGGCCCGGTGCAGCACCGGCAGGCCGCGTCCACGGGCCGCGGCGAGCTCGACGTTGTCGTCACGGATCGAGGAGGACATGACGATCGCGTCGGCGTGCTCCTGATGAGCGGCATCGAAGCCGACCCAGACCTGGGCCCCCTCGGCGCGCAGGGCAGCGAGGACGGGGACGTCCTTGGCGTCCGTGCCGCTCACCGAGATGCCGCGCGCCAGCATGATCCTGGCGACGCCCGACATGCCGGCCCCGCCGATCGCGAGGAAGTGCACCGCCCCGAGGTCCTCGGCGCGTGGCACCGGCGCACGGAAGTCGAAACGCGCCCGCGCGAACGGGCTCTCCGTGGTCGGCGTGGTCATGACCGGCCCCCACGCGCCGCGGCGTCCACCAGGTCGGCGAGGCGCTCGTCGGCGGCCGGCTCGCCGAGCGTCGCCGCGGCACTGGCCATGCGCGCGACCCGCTCACGGTCGGTCGCCAGCGGGACGAGGTGCTCGTCGATCCACTCCGGGGTGAAGTCGGCGTCGGGGACGAGCAGCCCTCCCCCGGCGGCGACGACCTCGGCGGCATTGAGCCGCTGCTCGCCATTGCCGATCGGGAGCGGGACGTAGACGGCCGGCAGCCCCACGGTCGTCAGCTCGGCGACAGTGTTCGCCCCCGACCGCGCCACGACCAGGTCGGCGGCGCTGTAGGCGAGCTCCATACGGTCGACGTAGGGAACCGTCACGTAGGGCGCCCCGGCGACCGGCCGGTCCGGCTCGAACTCCTTGCCCGCCCCGGTGACGTGCAGCACCTGGATGCCTGCCTGGCTGAGCGTGCCGACTCGCTCCCGGAACGCGTCGTTGAGGCGCTTGGCGCCGAGCGAGCCGCCGGTGACCAGGATCGTCGGCCACTGGCTCTCCAGGCCGAAGTGCTCGAGGGCCTCGACCCGCCGGGCCGGCCGGTCGAGGGACGCGATCTCGGGACGCAGCGGCATCCCGACTCGTGTCGCATGCGGGAGTGCCGACGCGCTGAACGTCGTGGCGACGTAGGGGGTCCACCTGGCACCGAGCCGGTTGGCGAGCCCCGGGCGTGCGTTCTGCTCGTGGATCACGATCGGCACCCGGCGGCGCCGGGCGGCGACATAGGCCGGGGTGCTGACGTAGCCACCGAAACCGACGACGACCTCGGCACCCGTCTCCTCGATGGCACGCCCCGCGGCCGCGATCGCGTCACGCAGCCGCAGCGGGAGACGGAGCAGGTCGGCGCTGGGACGCCGGGGCAGCGGCACCTTGGGGACGAACCGCAGGTCGAGGCCGCGGGCGGGAACCAGCCGCGCCTCGAGCCCGGTCTGCGTGCCGAGCGCCGTGACCCGGATGCCCGGGTGGCGCCGCTTCAATGCGTCAGCAAGGGCGAGCAGCGGGGACACGTGACCGGCACTGCCGCCTCCGGCGAGCAGGACGGAGGTGGGCGAGGACACGGGGGATCACCGGTTTCTGCGACGAGGGGAAAGGGAGGGCAGCACGGCGAGCGACCGCCGCAGCATCCCGGGGCGTGCCGAGAGCAGGGCGCGGCACCCGGGCTCGTTGCGCGCGAAGCACAGCAAGATGCCCAGGGCGAGCATCGTCGTGACGAGGGAGGACCCGCCGGCGCTGACGAGCGGCAGGGGGACGCCGATGACGGGCAGCAACCCGATGACGGCGCCGATGTTGATGATGGCCTGGCCGAGCAGCCACGCCATGATGCCTGCCGTGGCGATCCGCACGAACCGGTCACGGGTGCGGACCATGAGCCGGTAGCAGCCCCAGGCGATGATGGCGAACAGGAAGAGGATCACGAGCGTGCCGGGCAGGCCGAGCTCCTCGCCGATGATGGCGAAGATGAAGTCGTTGTGCGCCTCCGCGAGCCAGTCCCACTTCTCCTTCGAGGCGCCGAGGCCGACCCCCCACCAACCGCCGTCCGCGAGGGCGTACATGCCGTGGACGGACTGGCCGCACCAGCCGTCGGGGTCGGACTGGCAGGCCGGGGAGAGGAAGTTGGCGATGCGGGCGACCCGGTTGCCGCTCGAGTTGACGAGGTAGGCCACGCCCACGGCGCCGAGCGTCGCGGCCAGCAGGAAGAACCGCCCGCGCACTCCGGCGACGGCCAGGACCGCCCCGATGATCGTGAGCATCACGAGCGCCGTGCCGAGGTCGTCCCCGCCGAGCACGAGCGCAAGGATCATCACCGCGACCGGGATGAGGTAGGGCAGGATCGCGTGGCGCATGAGCCCCGCGAGCCGTCCCTTGTTGGCGAAGACCATCGCTCCGACGAGGACGAGGGCGAGCTTGCCGACCTCGGACGGCTGGATCTGCACGGGCCCGAGCCGCAGCCAGTTGCGGTTGCCGCCCACCTCGACGCCCAGCGACGGCACGAAGACGAGGGCGAGCAGCACCACCGCGGCGATGAACGAGGGCAGGGACGCCCGCTTCCACCAGGCCACCGGCACGCGGCTCGCGGCGGCCGCGAAGACCGCGCCGATGAGGGCGAACAGCGCCTGCCTGGCGAAGACGGAGTAGGAGGCCTGCCCGCCCAGCAGCGAGCTCACGCTCGACGCGGAGAAGACCATGATGAGACCGAAGACGACGAGGGTCGTCATCGCGCCGAGGATGAGGTAGTACGTCGTGAGGGGGGACTCGAGCTTGCCGATGACGGGCAGGGCGGCGAGCCGGGAGGTCTCGGCGTCCGTCGCCCCGTTCCCCGAGCCGGACCCGCTGCGTGCCCGCGGCCGAGGGGCCGAGGCGGTCGTCGAGGTCACGTGCCTTCTCCCGTGACGTGCCGGCGGACCGCCTCCTCGAACGCGTCCCCGCGCGCTCCGTAGTTGTCGAACATGTCCATCGACGCGGCCGCGGGCGCGAGCAGGACGACGTCGCCCGGCTGGGCGACTCGCGCGGCCCGGGCGACGACGAGGTCCATGGCCCCAGTGTCCGTCTCGGGGACGTCGATGACGGGGACCTCGGGCGCGTGTCGGGCGAGAGCCTGGGCGATCTGGTCCCGGTCACGGCCGAGGAGGACGACCGCGCGCAGCCGGGGAGCGACCTGCTCGACGAGGCCGTCGACGTCGGCGCCCTTGAGCAGGCCACCGGCGATCCACACCACGCTGTCGAAGGACATGAGCGCGGCGGCGGCGGCGTGGGTGTTCGTCGCCTTGGAGTCGTTGACCCACCGCACTGGGCCCGGGACGTCGACCACGGCGATCCGGTGCGGGTCGGGCCGGAAGGCCCGCAGGCCGTCGCGCACCGAGATCGGGCCGACGCCGTAGGCACGAGCCAGGGCGGCTGCCGCCAGGGCATTGGCCACGTAGTGGGGTGGCAGGCCCTCGGACGCGCCACCGGCCAGGTCCTCGAGGGTGCACAGCTCGGCGGCTGAGTGCTGCCGCTGCTCGACGAACGCCCGGTCGGCGAGGACGCCGTCGACGACGCCGAGCATCGACGGGGCCGGCACCCCGAGGGTGAAACCGACGGCGCGGCAGCCCTCGACGACGTCGGCGTCCATGACGAGCTGCTCGGTCTGCAGGTCGGCGACGTTGTAGACGCAGGCGATGTGGGTGTTGTCGTAGATCCGGCCCTTGGCCCGGAGGTACTCGGCATAGGAGCCGTGCCAGTCGAGGTGGTCTGGCGCGACGTTGAGGACCGCGCTCGCCACCGCGGAGACTGACCGCTGCCAGTGCAGCTGGAAGCTCGAGAGCTCGACCGCGATGACGTCGAAGGGCTCGGGGTGCAGCACGGCCTCGAGGATGGGGGTGCCGACGTTGCCGGCGGCGGTCGCCCGCAGCCCGGCGGCCCGGAGGATCGAGGCGAGCATGCCGACGGTCGTCGTCTTGCCGTTGGTCCCCGTGACGGTCAGCCAGGGCGCGGCGCCCTCACGGGCGCGCATCCGCCAGGCCAGCTCGACCTCACCCCAGACCGGGATGCCGGCCGCCGCGGCGCTGAGCATGAGCGCATCATGCGGCGGCACTCCCGGGGAGGTGACGACCAGCTCGGTGCCCTCCGGTGGGGCGAGCACGTGCTCCGGCCCGAGCCGCACGTCGACGCCGAGGATCTCGAGGATGCGCGCACGCTCGGTGATGATGTCGGTGACGTCCCGGGAGACCGCGGTCACCCGGGCGCCCCGCTCGGCAAGCGCGTCGGCGGCGGCGAAGCCGGACACCCCGAGGCCGACGACGAGGACGTGCAGGCCGCTCCAGTCGGCGTCGCGGTGCGTCAGCCCCGGCCGGGGCTCGTAGTTCGGCTCGACGGTCATCCGGCCCCCACCACCCACTCCGCGTAGAAGATCCCGAGGCCGAACGCCACGAAGAGCCCGGCGACGATCCAGAAGCGGATCACGATCGTCACCTCGGCCCAGCCCACCAGCTCGAAGTGGTGCTGCAGCGGCGCCATCCGGAAGACCCGTTTACCCGTCGTCTTGAACGACACGACCTGGATGATGACCGACATCGTGATGATGATGAACAGGCCGCCCAGGACGACGAGGAGCAGCTCGGTGCGGGTCGTGATGGCGAGGCCGGCGAGCGCGCCACCCAGGGCGAGCGAGCCGGTGTCGCCCATGAAGATCTTGGCCGGCGACGCGTTCCACCAGAGGAAGCCGAAGCAGGCGCCCATGCCGGCGGCTGCGACGAGGGCGAGGTCGTGGGAGTCGCGCACCTCGTAGCACTTGATGCCCGGGTTGGTCTGGCAGTTCTGGTTGAACGTCCAGAGGCTGATGAGGACGTAGGCCCCGAAGACCATCGTCGAGACGCCGGTCGCGAGCCCGTCCAGGCCGTCGGTGAGGTTCACCCCGTTCGACGCCCCGGCGATCATGAGGTTCGCCCAGATGATGAAGAGGATGACCCCGAAGATCGTGCCGAAGTAGGCCAGGTTGATGTTGGAGTCGCGCACGAACGAGATGAACGGCGAGGCGGGGGTGCGGTACTGCGCGTTGGGGAACTGCAGTGCGAGGACCGCGAAGACGATCCCGACGAGACCCTGGCCCACGAGCTTCTCCTTCGAGCGCAGCCCGAGGCTGCGCTGCTTGGAGATCTTGATGTAGTCGTCGAGGAAGCCGACGAGCCCGAGACCGGCCATGAGGAACAGGACGAGCAGGCCGCTCGCCGTCGGCGGGGTCAGGGTGACGAGGTGCGCGAGCGCGTAGGCACCGAGGGTCGCGCCGAGGATGACGGCCCCGCCCATCGTCGGTGTGCCGCGCTTGGTGTGGTGCGAGGTCGGCCCGTCGTCCCGGATGAACTGCCCGTAGCCGCGCTTGACGAGGAACTTGATGAAGAGCGGGGTCCCGAGGAGGGAGATGACGAGCGAGAAGGCAGCGGCGAAGAGGACGCCCTTCACGGCGCCACCTCCGCGCGGCCGGCCGCTCCGACGGGGCTTCCGGGCTCGTCTCGGCCGGCGACACGGTCGCCGAGCCATCGCAGCCCGCTGTCCCGGCTCGACTTGAAGAGCACGAGGTCGCCCGGCTCGAGCTCGACGCGCAGGAGGTCGAAGGCGGCGCCGGTGTCGCTGACCCACTCCGGGGCACCGACCGACCGCGCCCCGTCGCCGACCGCCACGAGGCGGTCGATCCCGAGCTCTGCGGCATACCGTCCGATCGCGGCGTGCTCGGCGGCGCTCGACTCACCGAGCTCGAGCATCTCCCCCACGACGGCCCAGCGGCGGCCGGACGTCGTCATGGCCGCGAGGGCGTCGAGGGCGGCCCGCATCGACTCGGGGTTGGCGTTGTAGGCGTCGTTGATCACCGTCACGCCGTCCGGGCGCTGGGTCACCTCCATGCGCCACCGGCTGACCGGCCGAGCGGCGCTGAGAGCGCTCGCGATGGCCTCGACCGGCAGCCCGAGCTCGAGCGCGGCGGCGGCGACGGCCAGGGAGTTCCCGACATGGTGGGGACCGACGAGCCCGAGGCTCACCGGTGCTCGCCCCTGCGGGGCCACGAGCGTGTATGCCGCTCTGCCGGCCTCGTCGAGGACGACGCCCTCAGCGCGCACCGCCGCGCGCTCGGAGGTGCCTACGAAGCAGACGCGTGCGGCGAGGCCCTCGGCCATCGCGGCGACGAGGGGGTCGTCGGCGTTGAGGATGGCGAGGCCGTCCGCAGGAAGCGCCTGTGGCAGCTCGGCCTTGGCGCGCGCAATGTTCTCGCGGGAGCCGAACTCGCCGACATGCGCGCTGCCGACGTTGAGGACGATCGCGATCCCCGGCGGCGCCACCTGAGTGAGGTAGCGCAGGTGTCCGATGCCCCTGGCGCCCATCTCGACGACGAGATGCCGGGTCGACGGGGTGACGCGGCAGACGGTCAGCGGCACGCCGATCTCACCGTTCAGCGAGTTGACCGGGGCGACCGTCTCGCCGGCCGTGGCGAGCACCGAGGCGAGCAGGTCCTTCGTGGAGGTCTTGCCCGACGAGCCGGTGATGCCGATGACGTGCAGGTCGGGCGCGGCGTCGATGACCCCGCGGGCGAGGCGCCCGAAGGCAAGCTGGACGTCGTCGGTGACGACGCAGGGCAGGTCGTCGACGACGCGTGAGGTGAGCGCCGCCACGGCGCCGCGCGCGGCGGCCTCCGGCACGAAGGCATGACCGTCGGCGTGCTCGCCGATCCTGGCGACATAGAGGCCGCCGGGGCCGCACTCGCGCGAGTCGGTCACGACCGGTCCGTCGATGACGAGCTCACCGGCACGCTCCGGGCCGTGCAGCACCCCTCCGGTCAGCTCTGCGACGCGGGTCAGGGACAGGGGGATCATCGGGTGCCTCCGGCCGGTGCCGCCGTGGGCGCCGGGTTCGTCGTCTGGTGCATGGGCCTGGTGCTCGTCGGGTCGAGGCCCGCGGCGGCGAGGGCCGCGCGCACCGCCTCCCTGTCGTCGAAGGGGTGGACCACTCCCCCGACCTCCTGTCCGCTCTCGTGGCCCTTGCCGAGGATGACGACGGTGTCGATGCGGCCGCTCTCACGGGCGGCCCGCACGGCCTCGGCAACGGTCTGGGTGATCGCGTCCGTTCGCTGGCCGCCGTCGGCGACGACGGTCGCCGCGGCGTGCCCGGCCCGGACGGCACGCTCCGCGCCAGACCGGACCGCCTCACGAATCGACGCGGGGTCCTCGGAGCGCGGGTTGTCGTCGGTGACGACGACGATGTCGGCATGGCGCGCGGCGGCGGCGCCCATGTCGGGTCGCTTGCCGCGGTCGCGGTCGCCGCCCGCGCCGAGCACCGCGACGAGCCGGCCGGTCGTCGAGGGGCGAAGCGCGGCGAGGGCGGCGTCGACGGCGTCCGGTGTGTGCGCGAAGTCGACGATGCAGCGCGGACCCTGGGGGCCGGCGCTGACGACCTCCATGCGCCCCGGCACCGTCGGAGGCGCGGCCATGCCACGCTCCACCTCGGAGGCGGTCAGGCCGAGCGACAGCAGCGCCAGGGCGGCGAGGCACGTGTTGGTGATGTTGAACGAGCCGGGCAGGTGCGAGACCAGGTGCAGCTCGGTGCCCGTGCTGGAGCGGAGCACGACCTCGGACCCCCTCGGGTGTGCGGTCCAGTCGGCCGCTGCCCCCGACGTCGAGAGGGTGGTGACCGGGACACCCGCGGTCATGGCGAGACGCCGGCCCCATTCGTCGTCGACGCAGACGACGGAGCGGCGCGATCGGGCGGGGGTGAACAGCTCGGCCTTCGCCGCGAAGTAGTCCTCCATCGAGCCGTGGAAGTCGAGGTGGTCCTGCGACAGGTTGGTGAAGAGCGCCACGTCATAGACGACGCCATCGACGCGGTGCAGGGCGAGGGCGTGGCTCGAGACCTCCATGACGCACGTGTCGACGCCCCGCTCGCGCATCACGGCGAGCAGTGCGTGCAGCTCAGGGGACTCGGGGGTGGTACGGATCGAGGGGATGCGCTCCTCGTCGATGCGGGTCTCGACCGTGCCGATGAGGCCGGTGCGCTGGCCGTGGGCGCGCAGGGCGGACTCGATGAGGTAGGCCGTCGTCGTCTTGCCGTTCGTGCCCGTGATGCCGACCATGGTGATCGCCTCGGCCGGGTCCCCGTAGACCGCCGCCGCCAGTGCCCCGAGGGACTCCCGGGGATGCTCGACGGTGAGGACCGGGGCGTCGACGTGTGCCAGCTGCGCGGCCCCGTCCGGGTCGGTCAGCACGGCGACCGCGCCGGAGCGCACGGCATCCGCCGCGAAGCGGGCACCGTGCACGTTGAAGCCCGGCAGGGCGGCATACAGGTCACCCGGTCGCACGGCCCTGCTGTCGAGCGTCACGCCGGTCACGACGACGTCGGCCGGCGGGGTGTGCAGGCCGAGCATCGCGCTCAGGTCAGCGAGGGGCAGACCCGAGCTCCTCGGGCGGGTGGAGGGTGTGGACACGACATCCCAACCTACAGGCCGTCCCGTTTTGCCCGTGCCTCGGACAAGACGTTCGGGTCGCTCGTGGACAGCTCGTGCTTGGCCCAGACGTGGTAGTCGAGCGTGGACTTCGGGCTCGGCGCGTCACCGTCGCGCTGGATGAGGTAGGTCATGACCTGGTTGAAGACCGGGCCGGCGAGGGCGCCGCCGAACATGCCGGCGCTCGGCTGGTGGAGGAAGACGCCGACGACGTACTCCGGCTGCTCCGCCGGGGCGTACCCGATGAACGAGGCGGTGAAGCCGTGGTAGCCGCCGGTCCTCGCGTCGAAGAAGTCGGCCGTCCCGGTCTTGCCCGCGACGCGGTACCCCTTGATCCGGGCTGCGGAGGCGGTGCCGTCGGGACCGGTGACCTCCTCGATCATCCGGCTCAGCGTCGTGGCGGTCTTCTCCGAGACGACCCGCACGCCCTGCTGGGCCGGTGCCGGGACGAGGGTGCCGGCATCGTTCATCGTGCCCTCGACGAGGGTCGGGGGCATCCGGACGCCCTTGTTGGCGATCGTCTGGTAGACGCTCGTCATCTGCAGGGCGGTCGCGGAGTAGGCCTGACCGAAGAGCCGGGTGTAGCGGGAGGCCCCCACCCAGGTCTTCGGGTCCGGCACGTCCCCGGCCGACTCGCCCGGGAAGTTGATCGGCGACTTCGCGCCCAGGCCGAACTTGCGGAAGTAGTCCACGAGCACCTTCGGCTCGATCCGCTCCCCGATCAGGATCGTGCCGATGTTGGACGACTTCGCGATGACTCCCGTGGCCGTCAGCTCCTCCGTCGGGTGGTTCTCGTTGTCCTTGAACTTCATCCCGGCACGCGGGAGCCGGTTGGGGACGATGACGCCGGTGTCGGGCTTGACGACACCCTTCTCGAGTGCGGTGGCGAAGGTGATCAGCTTGCCGGTGGACCCCGGTTCGAAGGCGTCGTTGAAGGCGCCGTTACCGGTGTGGTCGATGTTCAGCCGGCTGAGGTCGTTGGGGTCGAAGGACGGGTAGTTCGCCGCAGCGCGCACCTTGCCGGTTGCGACCTCGATGACGACGGCCGACCCCTCCTTGGCCCCGACCTCCTGGACCCGCTTGGCGAGGGCGTTCTCGGCGTACCACTGCAGGTCGGCGTCGATCGTGAGCCGCACGTTGCGGCCGTTCGTCACGGGGGTGTCGACCCGTTCGGAGCCGGGGATGATGTAGCCGTCCCGGGCGCGCTCGTAGATGTTGGTGCCCGGCTTGCCGGAGAGAGCCTGGTTGAACTGCCGCTCGACGCCGGCAACCGGACTCTGGTCGGAGGGTGACACGAAGCCGACGAGGGGGCCGAGCGCCATGCCGAGCGGGTAGACCCGGGAGGCGGTCCGCTCGGCTGCGATGCCGGGCACGCCGAGGGCCTTGACCTCGCGCCAGATCGTAGGCGTGACGTCCTTCTTGATGATGACGTAGCGGGTGTTGGGCCGGGTGAACCTCGCCTGCAGGTCGCTCGCGTCCATGCCGAGCAGCGGTGCGACGTCGCTCGCGGCCCGGGGTGCGCCGAGCTTCTCCCGGATGTCACCCACCTTCACCTTGTACTCGGCGATGGCGACCGGGTCCGCGACGACGGTGAACCGCTCGACGCTCTCGGCGAGCACCCGACCGTTGGTGTCGAGGACCTGGCCGCGCATGGCAGGTGTGATCGTCTTGACCGACCGCTTGCTCATGGCGGCCTGCTGGGTCGCCGAGGCGTCGAAGCCCTGCACCCGCAGCAGCTGGAAGCCGAAGACCGCGAACACCATGAGGATGACGAGGAGCATCAGCTTGGCCCGGGGCCTGGGGCTCGCGGCCTCGGGGCGGCGGCGGCGCCTCGGCCCCCGGGGTCGGCCGGTGCCCCCGTCTCGCTTGGGGGCGGGCCCCCGCCCCTTGACGGGGCGCTCGTCGGGGCGGCCCCTGCCGGTGGAGCCAGTCGCGGGGCCGCGACCGCGAGCAGTGGACCCGGCAGCGGCTCGCCCGCGCCCAGGGCTGCGTGTCCCGCTGCCGTGCCCGGCTGCGGCCCTGCCCCTCGTCGCGGTGCCACCGGAGGACGCGGCGCGAGGGGTGGCCCGGCCGTGGGCATCCGGCCGACGGGGGCCGGTGCCTCGGGTCTGGCTCACGAACTCACCTCGTCGTCGCGGGCGATCCCGCCGGCTTCCTGGACGTGTCCAGTGTCTCCGTGGCGGACGGCGGAGCCGCGCTATCGGTCGCCTTCGGCGTGGCGGCCGCCGCGAGCTTCGCCGCCTCCTTGGCCGCTGCCTTCGCGGCCGCCTCGGCGGCGCCGGTGGCGCCGTCCAGCGCGGACGTGAGCCGCTTGACGGCCTTCGGCGCCGGCATCGGCGCAACGACGATCGCGACCTTCTGCAGCGTGGTGGCCGGCTGCGGACTGCCGCTCACCTTGCCGGTCCTGAGGTCGACGTAGCCCCGGTCGGTAGCGCGCACCATGCCGAGGGCGCTCGCACTCGCAGCCAGCGAGTTGCTCGAGGATGCCCGGGCGATCTCCTCCCCGAGGTCGCCGGCCCGGTCCGTCAGCCTGCCCGACTCCTTCTGCAGCGCGCCGAGCGTGAGCGAGCCCTCGGCGAGGGCCGTGTTGAGCAGCAGCAGCCCGATCAGGCCCAGGGTGAGCAGGCCGACGCAGAGGGTGGCGAAGGTCCCGTTCCCGCTCGTGCCGATCCGGCTCGGGATGACCCTGAGCGGCGTGACGACGGGGACGCGCCGCGGGGCACGCAGCGGCCTGGCGGTGGCAGTCATCTGGCTCATCGGGTGGGTCCCTTCCCTGGGATGTCGGTGGTGCTCGGTGTGGTGTCTCTCGTGCGTTCGGCGACGCGCAGCCGCGCCGAGGCGGCGCGCGGGTTCGCGACGACCTCCGCCTCGCTCGGTTCCTCCGCGCCGCGGGTCACGAGGCGCAGGTATGGAGCGTGCTCGGGCAGCTCGACGGGCAGGCCGGGCGGGGTCGTCGAGGTCGCGCCCGCCGCAAGCGCCCGCTTGGTGATGCGGTCCTCGAGGGAGTGGTAGGACAGGACGGCGATCCGCCCCCCGACGGCGAGCCGGGCGATGGCTCCCTCGATCGCGCGGCTCCAGCTGCCGAGCTCGTCGTTGACCTCGATCCGGAGGGCCTGGAAGGTGCGCTTCGCCGGATGGCCGCTCTGGCGCTGCGAGGCCATGGGGATGGTGCGACGGAGCAGGTCCACGAGCCGGGCAGAGGTGGTGAAGGGCTCCCGGTCGCGTTCACGGACCACCTCGGCGGCGATCCGCCGGGCGTAGCGCTCCTCGCCGTAGTCACGCAGCACCCGGGCGAGGTCGGCCGCCGCATAGCTGTTGAGGACGTCGGCCGCCGTCGGGCCGGTGGACTGGTCCATCCGCATGTCGAGGGGGGCGTCGACCCGGTAGGCGAAGCCACGGTCGGTCTCGTCGAGCTGCAGGGACGAGACTCCGAGGTCGAACAGGATGCCCTGGACGGCCCGGATGCCGAGGCCGTCGAGCACCGCCTCGATCTCGTCGTAGACCGCGTGGACGGGGACGAACCGGTCGCCGAAGCGCGCGAGGCGCTCCCCCGCCAGCCTGAGCGCCTCCCGGTCGCGGTCGATCCCGACGACCGTCACCGCCGGGAAGCGCTCCAGCACGCCCTCCGCGTGCCCACCCATCCCGAGGGTCGCGTCCACGTGGACCGCACCGGCCTCGCTGACGGCTGGCTCAAGCAGGTCGAGGATGCGGTCGCGAAGAACGGGGACGTGGCGGTCCTGCGCCTGTCCTCGGTCCGTCATGGGTCGCCCTCTCGGTCGTGCTCGGTCGTGCTGGGGTGGCCGCCGTGGCCGCGTGGTCAGCTCTCGTGGTGGGTGGTGGGGTGAGGTGGAGGGGTTCGTTCGGGCCTGAGGACTGGTCCCCATCCGCTGCGTCGCCCGGGACGGGGGAAGTCGTCCCGGGAGCGAAGCGGCTGGAGGCCGGCGCACAGGCGCACGGTGGGCTCAGAACAGGCCGGGGATCACCTCCTCGGCCGTGTCGGCGTAGCTCTGCTCGGTCGCGGCGAGGTAGTCGTTCCAGACCCCGGTGTCCCAGATCTCGAGCCGGGAGCCGGCACCGATCACGGTCACCTCCCGGTCCAGCCCGGCGTACTGCCGAAGATTGGCCGGGATCGTGAAGCGGCCCTGCTTGTCGGGGATCTCGTCCGAGGCGCCGGAGAGGAACACCCGCATGTAGTCCCGGGCCGCCTTGGACGTCGTCGGCGCCTGGCGCATCTGCTCGGCCACCTTGACGAACTCGTCCATCGGGTAGACGTAGAGGCTGCGCTCCTGGCCCCGCGTCACGACGAGACCGGCCGCGAGGCGCTCGCGGTACTTCGCGGGGAGGAAGAGCCGCCCCTTGTCGTCGAGTCGGGGGGTGTGCGTCCCGAGAAACATGGTCGGCCACCTCCCCTTCTTCGACCCTGGGCGATCCACCGCGTTCCTTGATGCCCCACGATACTCCACTTTGCACCACCGACAATGAGAAATGGAAATAACCGAGCCGAATCCCTCCGCGTTCCCGCAGGTCAGGGCCGGTGGTGCGAAGTGGAGGGCGGCTCGCGGGAGGCCAGCCACCCGGGAACCGATCACGCGCAGGGGGCGAACCCAGCGGCATACCTGCGTCGTTGGAGAGAAGGGGAACTGCGCCGGATGACGGGAGCGGTGGAGGAAAGTGGAGTGAACCCTTTTGGCGAGAGCGGCCGATGAGGGAAGATCGCGGGACGAGACACGCGCCGCCACCGCTGGTGCGTCCGACAGGGGGAACCGGAGGAAGAGTGACGACGGAAACGACGGCGGGTCGCGACACGGACACGGCGCTCGAGCTCATCCATGACGTGGCTGCCCGCCTCGTCGCCGCGATGAGCCGCGTCATCGAGGGCAAGGACGACGTCGTTCGCACCACGGTGACGGTGCTCTTCGCGGGAGGCCACCTGCTCATCGAGGACGTGCCGGGGGTCGGCAAGACCATGCTCGCCAAGACCCTGGCCCGCTCGATCGACGCGACGGTGCGCCGCATCCAGTTCACGCCCGACCTGCTGCCGAGCGACGTCACCGGCGTCAGCGTCTTCAACCAGGACGCCCGGACCTTCGAGTTCCGGCCGGGCGCGATCTTCGCCAACGTGGTCGTCGGTGACGAGATCAACCGTGCGTCCCCGAAGACCCAGTCGGCGCTGCTCGAGTCCATGGAGGAGCGACAGGTCACCGCGGACGGCACGACGTACCGGCTGCAGGAGCCGTTCATCGTGATGGCGACGCAGAACCCGATCGAGATGGAGGGCACCTATCCCCTTCCCGAGGCGCAGCGTGACCGCTTCATGGCGCGGATCTCGATGGGCTACCCCTCCCCGCGCGCCGAGCTCGACCTGCTCGAGACGCACGGGACCCGCTCGCCGCTCGAGTCCCTCTCACCCGTCACGGACGCCGCCACGATCGTCTCCGTCGTCGAGGCGGTGACACGCGTCCACGCGAGCCCGGCCATCCGGCAGTACATCGTCGACCTGGTCGGCCGCTCCCGGGCGTCGACGGCGCTGCGCCTCGGCGCCTCCCCACGCGCCGCCCTGCACCTGCTCCGGGCCGCGCGCGCCCACGCGGCCCTGGACGGGCGTGACCACGTGATCCCCGACGACGTGCAGGCCCTCGCCGTCGCGGTCCTCTCCCACCGGCTCATGCCCTCGAGCGAGACCCAGCTGGCCCGACGCACCACGAGCGAGGTCGTCGCCGAGCTCGTCCGGCAGACCCCGGTCCCGCCCGCTGCGAGGCGATGAGGGCGGAGCCGGGATGGGATCGCTGCGCAGCCTCCTGACCACGCGGGGCAAGGCCCTCGTCGGGGCGGGGGTCGTCCTGGCCCTCGCGGGCGTCGCCTTCGGCTTCGTCGACCTGATCCGGTTCGGTGTGCTCGCGGTGGTGCTGCCGTTCGCGGCCGCCCTGCTCGTGCGGACCCGTCGGACGCGGATGCGGATCGAGCGGCACATCTCCCCCGAGCGCGTCAGCGTGGGGCAGGTCGCGCACGTGACGATGACGCTGCAGAACATGTCGAACCAGACCACGCCGCTCTTCCTCGCCGAGGAACGGCTCGACTACGTCCTCGGCGACCGCCCCCGCTTCGTCGTCGGGCGCATCTCGCCTCGGCAGAGCCGGACCGTCGAGTACACCGTGCGGTCCCACCTCCGCGGCCACCACCCGCTCGGGCCCCTGGGTGCCCAGGTGACCGACCCCTTCGGCCTGGCCAACCGCAACGCGGTCCTCGAGGGGACGACCGACCTCGTCGTGCTCCCCGCGGTATACCCGCTCTCCGCGAGCCGCCAGCCGAGCTCCGGCGTGGGCTCCGAGGGCGAGCAGGCCCACCTGCTCGCCCTGCACGGTGAGGACGACGCGACGGTCCGCGAGTACCGGGACGGTGACGACCTGAGGCGAATCCACTGGCCCTCGACCGCGCGCACCGGGGAGCTCATGGTTCGCCAGGAGGACCGGCCTGCCCAGCGTCGCGCCGTGCTCCTCCTCGACCCCCGCCCATCCGCGCACGGCGGCAGCGGTGCGACCGGCTCCTTCGAGTGGGCGGTGACCGCGCTCGCCTCGATCGCGGCCCACCTCACGGAGAACGGGTATGCCGTCCACCTCGTCTGCGTCGAGACGGTCCACACGACCCGGGCCGGCGACCCCATGACGATTGACGAGATCCTCGGCGTCCTCGCCGTCACGCAGCCCCGTGAGGACACGGGCGAGGACGACGTCCTCCGGGCCGCCCAGGCGCTCACCGAGGCCGGCGGCTTCGTCGTCGCGGTCACGGGGCCCTCCGATCCCGAGGTGACCGCCCGGGTGGCGAGCCTCCGGCAGGTGGGCACGACCGGCCTGGCGATCGTCCTCGACGCGTCGACCTTCGGCTCGGCGCCTGCAGCCGACGACGTCAGGTCACACGTGGACGTGCTGCGGCTCGCCGGTTGGCGGGTGGTGCCCGTCAGCCGGGGCGACGACATCAGCCACACCTGGGACGTGCTGACGACCGTCACGGTGGGGGCCGGGCAATGACGCGCCGACGCTGGCGGATGACCGTGCTCGGGGCCCTCGCGACGTTGGCTGCCGCCTACCCCGTCACCTCGCTCTTCTCGTCCAGCGAGTGGTTCTCGCAGGTCGCGGTGTTCGTCGCCCTGACCGCCGCGGTGGGCCTCGTCATGCGTGGCCTCAGCCCGTCGCGGCTCGCCGTCGTCGCCGTGCAGGTCGTGGTGGTGGGCTATGTCATCGTCTGGCGATTCGGGCAGGACACCCTGTCCTGGTTCCTCCCCACCCGGGAGACGTGGGACGGGCTGGCCTTCCTCGTCTCGGAGGCCTACGACACGATCCAGCGCTACACGGCTCCGGCGCCGCTCACGGCAGGGGTGACGTTCTGCCTCGTCGTCATCGGCGCTGCACTCGCCATCGCCGTCGACGCCATGGCCGCGACGTGGCGCGCCCCGGCGGCCGCCGGGCTGCCCCTCCTCACGGCCTACCTGATCACCGCCGCCAACGGCTCCGAGGCGCTCGAGCCGCGCTACTTCGTGCTGCCCGTCGCCCTCTGGCTCGCGATGCTGCACACGACCGCGCGCAGCCGCTTCATCGGCTGGAGCACGACGAGCTCGGCGGCCGAGGACGACACCGGGTTCGACGGGATCGCGGGGGTCGAGTCCCACAGCCGCCAGGCGGAACGGTCCTTCTCGGGTGGCGCGGTGCGTCTCGGGCTCATCGGGCTCGTCCTCGCCCTCGTCGTGCCGCTGTTCGTGCCCCACTTCCCGCCCCGCTACCTCGCCGAGGGGCTCGGTCGGAGCGGCGGGTCGGGCGGGACCGGCACGGTCGGCTTCAGCAACACCCTCGACCTGACGCGGAGCCTGACCAGCACCGACCAGACACCCGTGCTGCGCTACACGACGCAGGGGCCGAGGCCACCCCTCCGGGTCCTCGCGACCTCGTTCTACAGCTCACAGGGTGAGTGGGTCGGCGACGCCGACGGCCGTGAGGGTCCGGGCAGCCCACCGCCGGCCGGGGTGCGCAAGGACTACACGATGACGGTCACCGACAACACGCTGCAGGCCCCGCACATTGCCGCCCCGTACCCGGTCGTCGCCGTCTCGATGGACGGCACGCCCTGGCGGCAGGACCCGGTCACGGGGGACATCCGCGTGGGGCAGGCCGTCAACAGCTACCGGGTCACCTACGCCGACGCCGCTCCCCTGCCGAGCCAGCTCGAGCAGGCGGGTCCTCCCGAAGGACCGGAGGTGCGCGCGGAGGACCTTGAGATCCCACAGGTCGCCCGGGACACCCTCATCTCCTGGTCCGACGAGGTGACCCGCGGGAAGCAGACGGAGCTGGACAAGGCGATTGCGATCCAGGACCACCTGCGCGACACGACGATCTACACCTACAGCCTCGACCTGCCGGAGCGGCGTCGCGACAAGCAGGGCCGCTTCCTCGACCCGATCACCAACTTCCGGGTCACGAAGGTCGGCTACTGCGTCCAGTTCGCGACAGCCATGGTCATGCTCGCCCGGGCCCAGGGCATCCCGGCACGCATGGCGATCGGGTTCCTGCCCGGGGAGCAGCAGGGCGAGCAGTACGTCGTGCGGGCCTCCGACGCGCACGCGTGGCCCGAGCTGTACTTCGCCGGCCACGGCTGGCTGCGGTTCGAGCCCACGCCCGGCGCGCGGTCCGGCGCTCCGCCGACCTACACCGTCCAGTCCAGTGCTCCCGGCTCGACGGGGGGCGGGCAGCAGGCACCCGAGCCCGGCGCGTCGAGCGCGGTGCCGAGCCGCACGGGCCGGGCCGGTCTCGACCAACCCAACGTCGTGGCACCGCAGCCCACGCTGTGGGACCAGGCGACCGGCTTCGTGACGGTCCGCGGCGTGCTGACGCTCATCGGCCTGCTGGTGGCGCTGCTCGCGGTGTTCGCCATGCCGCTCACGGCGACCTTCGTGCGCCGGCGCCGGCGCCGGCAGGCGGTGACCAGGCAGGACCTCGTCGAGGCGGACTGGGACGATCTCACCTCGCACCTGCGCGACCTCGGCATCGACCCACCGGAGGGTGGCACGCTCCGCACCTGGCGCGAGCACGTCATTCGCGACGGGCACCTCGATGACGCCAACGCCTCTGCCATCCGCCGGGTCACCGCGACGCTCGAGACGACCCGCTACGACCGTCCCGAGCGCACGACGGCCGAGCAGACGCAGGCGCTGCACGAGGACATCCGCAGCATCCGGCGACACGTGGGACGCACCCGGGCGCTCTCGACGCGAGTGCATGCCTTCCTGTGGCCCGAGGCCGGAGTGTCGGTGTGGCGTCGGCTGAGTGACCGCCTCACGGGCCACCGCTGAACGCCGGCACTGGTTCCTCGTTGAAGGCCAGCGGACGAATCCGTGAGGAGGACGTCACAGGGCCTGGCCAGCCGTGCGGGCCTCCACCTCGGCGGCGATCCTGCCGAGGGCGTCGGTACGGCGGATCTCCGCGCCGATCGACTGCGCCCGCACGCGGTGCGGCCCGGGGCCCAGCATCCGCCGCACGGCCTCGCGCACCTGCGCTGCGGTGGGGGTGCCGGTCCGCAGGTTCACCCCGACTCCCGCCCACTCCACCCGGGCGGCGGTTTCCGGCTTCTCCTCCGTGTCACCCGCGATGACGAGGGGCACGTCGTGGGCGAGGGCCTGATGCATCCCGCCGAACCCCCCGTTGGTCACCATGACCGAGACATGGCGCATGAGCAGGTCGAAGGGCACGAAGGTCGCCGCCACGGTGTTGGCCGGCAGCGGCCCGAGCCGATCGGTCGGCGGCCCACCCGTCACGGCGACGACGAGGACGTTCTCGTCACGCAGGCCGTCAACGGTGGGGCCGATCAGACGCTGGAGGTCGCTGACGTCGAGCGTCCCCTGCGTCACGAGCACGACCGGTCGTGAGCCGTCGAGCCGGGACCACCAGTCCGGCAGCTGCCCTGCGCCGTGGCCGCGGGGCAGCACCGGGCCGACGTAGCTGATGGTCGGGGGAAGGTCCGGACGGGGATAGTCGAGGGAGCTGACGCTCAGCTGCAGGAAGCAGTCGGTGACGACCATGCTGTCCATGAAGTGGCCCGAGAACCGGGCACCGGGCAGGCACTGCGCCAGCGCCGCCTGGGCCTCGCGCTGCTGTCGACCCAACACGACCCTGCGGATGGCGGCACCCACGACGACGTTGCGGAACACCGAGGAGGCGCCCACCGCATAGGGCAGGCCGGTGCCGAACGGCGGCACCCGTGGGGACGACAGGGCCAGCGGGATCACGCCGCAACCGACCACAGCAGGGCGCGGGGCCCCGCGGGCCAGCAAGGGGGCGACGCCGAGAAAGGTGGCGTCGTGCACCACCACATCCGCGCTCCGATGCTGCAGCTCCTCGGAGAGGACGGCCCACTGCGGGCGCATCGAGTCGACGAACAGGCACGACACGTCGAAGCGGGCCCGCGCAATGCCCCGCGTCCGTGCCCGGCCGGGGAAGGCCCGGTCGAGATCCCTGTCGTCGATGTCCGCAGCGCCGCGGAGCGGGACGAATTTCACCCCGACGGCTGCGACCTGCTCGGCGAAGCGGCTCCCGGTGATCATCCGCACTGCATGGCCCGCTTCGCGCAGGTGCCCCGCCACGGTCAGCATCGGCGTCACGTGCCCCGTCAGCGACGAGGCGCAGACGAGGACATCCGCCATGACAGGAGCGTGACACGAGGGAGGGGTACCGGTACCGGGAACGTCGCAGGCCAGGCCCCGATGGGGAACCTGGCCTGCGCAGGTGCGACGCGGCGAACCGTCAGTCGCGCCTTCTCTCGCCTGAGCCGAACCGCGGCTCCGGGCCTCCCTCGCTGGGGCTCGGTCGGGTCCTCACCGCTTGGCTCAGTCGCGCCTTTGCTCGCCTGAGCCGAACCGCGGCTCCGGGCCTCCCTCGCTGGCGCTCGGTCGGGTCCTCACCGCTTGGCTCAGTCGAGATAGTCGCGGAGCACCTGCGACCGCGACGGGTGGCGCAGCTTGCTCATCGTCTTGCTCTCGATCTGCCGGATCCGCTCCCGCGTCACGCCGTAGACCTTGCCAATCTCGTCGAGCGTCTTGGGCTGGCCATCGGTCAGCCCGAAGCGCATCGAGACGACCCCTGCCTCGCGCTCCGAGAGCGTGTCGAGCACGGAGTGCAGCTGCTCCTGCAGGAGCGTGAAGCTGACGGCGTCGGCCGGGACGACCGCCTCCGAGTCCTCGATGAGGTCACCGAACTCGCTGTCGCCATCCTCACCGAGGGGGGTGTGCAGCGAGATCGGCTCACGACCGTACTTCTGGACCTCGACGACCTTCTCCGGGGTCATGTCGAGCTCCTTGGCGAGCTCTTCGGGGGTGGGCTCGCGGCCCAGGTCCTGGAGCATCTGCCGCTGCACCCGGGCGAGCTTGTTGATGACCTCGACCATGTGCACCGGGATGCGGATGGTGCGGGCCTGGTCGGCCATCGCCCGGGTGATCGCCTGGCGGATCCACCACGTCGCGTAGGTCGAGAACTTGTAGCCCTTGGTGTAGTCGAACTTCTCGACCGCACGGATCAGGCCGAGGTTGCCCTCCTGGATGAGGTCGAGGAAGAGCATGCCGCGGCCGGTGTAGCGCTTGGCGAGCGAGACGACGAGGCGCAGGTTGGCCTCGAGCAGGTGGTTCTTGGCCTTGCGCCCGTCACGGGCGATCCAGTCCAGCTCGCGACCGGGCTTGGAGAACTTCTCCGACTTCGACATCCCGGACATCCGCTCCTCGGCGAACAGTCCGGCCTCGATCCGCTTCGCGAGCTCGACCTCCTGCTCGGCGTTGAGCAGCGCGACCTTG
>DASSTN010000149.1:0-3127 GCA_035707905.1 Intrasporangium sp. | reverse complement strand
CCCCGAGAACGGCGAGATGGTCTCGCGCGTCGTGCACGACCTGGCCCGGCTCGTCGACGAGTCCCTCGTCGGCTGGGTCGACGACAACGTCGCCTTCGTCACGACCATGGTCGACCGGATCACCCCGCGGACCACCGACGCCGACCGCGAGGAGGTGCTGCGGCAGACCGGCATCGACGACCGGGAGACGGTCCCGACCGAGCCCTTCACCGAATGGGTGCTGGCCGGCGACTTCCCCGGCGGGCGACCCGAATGGGACGCGGCCGGCGCCCGCTTCGTCGACGACGTCAAGCCGTTCGAGCAGCGCAAGCTCTGGCTGCTCAACGGCTCCCACTCACTGATGGCCTACGCCGGCTCGATCCTCGGGCACGAGACGGTCGCGGACGCGATCGCCGACGCGGAGGTGCTCGGCTGGGTCGAGGCGTGGTGGGACACCGCCGCGCGGCACCTCAGCCTGCCGGCCGACGACGTGACGGCCTACCGGCAGGCGCTGCTCGAGCGCTTCCGCAACCCCCAGATCCGGCACCTGCTGGCCCAGATCGCGGCGGACGGCTCGCAGAAGGTCCCGATCCGGGCCGTGCCCGTCATCCGGGCCGAGCTCGACCAGGGTCGGGTCGCCGAGGGTGCGACCAGGACCGTGGCGGCCTGGATCGCGCACCTCCGCGGGCACGGCGCCCCCGTCCAGGATGCCCACGCCGACGACGTCATGCCGCTCGGCGAGGGCAGCCCGGGCGATGCGGTCCGTCGCACCCTGACCTGGCTCGGGCTCGACCCCGACGCCGAGGACGGTCGTCTCGCCGAGACCGTCGAGCGCCAGCTCACCGACCTCGAGGCCCGGGCCGGTTCGTGACCGCCACCCCGCGCGAGGTCGTCATCGGGGTGGACGTCGGGACCACCGCCGCGAAGGTCGTCGCCTTCGACGTGCGCCCCAAGGGCGCCGGTGGCCCGGTGTCGGAAGGCATCCGGGAGTACCCCCTCATCCGGCCCCAGTCGGGCTGGCGGGTGCAGGACCCGGAGGCCGTGACCAGCGGCACGATCGCAGCCCTGCGGGCCTGCGTCGAAGGGCTTCCCGACGCGACGGTGGTGGCGCTCTGCGTCAGCACCGCCATGCACGCCGTCATCGGCCTGGATGCGGAGGCCCGGCCGCTCACACCGATCGTCACGTGGGCCGATGCCCGCGCTCGCGACATCGCGCGTGAGCTGCGAGCCACCCCTCGCGCCGCCGAGCTGCAGCGCTCCAGCGGCACGCCGGTCCACTCGATGGCCCCGCTGACGAAGCTGCGCTGGTTCTCCCAGCACGAGCCGGACCTGGCGGCCGGTGCGACGACGTGGGCGGGGCTTAAGGACCTCATCCTCCACGCCCTGACCGGTCGCCTCGTCACCGAGCTGTCCTCGGCGAGCGGGACCGGACTGCTCGACATCGCCACCCGCAGCTGGGACCCGGAGGCGGTCGCCCTCGCCGGCATCCGGCCCGACCAGCTGCCCCCGATCCTGCCGACGACCGAGGCACTGCCCCTGAGCGAGGCCGTGGCCGCGGAGGTCGGCCTGCCGGCCGGCACGCCCGTCGTCGTCGGCGCCGGGGACGGGCCGCTCGGCAACCTCGGCACCGGTGCCCTCGAGCCGGGCGTGGCCGGGCTGTCCCTCGGCACGAGCGGCGCCCTGCGGCTCGTCGTCGACGGACCCTACGCGGACCCCTCGGGACGCCTCTTCTGCTACGCCCTCGCCGACGACCGGTGGGTCGTCGGCACGGCGATCAGCAACGGCGGGGCCGTGGTCCGGTGGGCGCGGGGGGTCTTCGCCGCGGACCGCCCCGGGGCACCGACCGAGCACCCGCCCGAGGCCGCCCCGGCCGTCACCGATGCCGACGTCCTCGAGCTCGCCGCCGACATCCCGGCCGGGTCCGAGGGGCTCGTCATGCTGCCCTTCCTCCTCGCCGAGCGCGGCCCGCTCTGGGACGCGGACGTCCGCGGCGCCTACCTCGGCATCCGGCAGCACCACACCCGCGGCCACTTCATCCGGGCGGCGGTCGAGGGCGTCGCCTTCCAGCTCGCGACGATCCTCGACGGCCTCGACGAGGTCACCCCCGTCACCTCGATCCGGGGCACCGGCGGGGTCTTCCGCAGCGAGCTGTGGCGCCAGATCCTCGCCGGTGTCCTCGGCCGCCCCCTGCGGGTCACCGCGGACGCAGAGGGGTCGGCGCTCGGTGCGGCCGCGCTCGGGCTCTACGCCATGGGCCGGGCCGGCTCCCTCGAGGACGCGGTGGGCAGCCTGTCCCCGGGGCTCTTCGACGAGGCCGATCCCGACGCGACGGTCGTTGCCTCGGAAGCCGACTCAGCGGCATACCGCGCCGCTCGGGCCTCCGCCCGAGGGCGGCTGGACGATCTCAGCGCAGCGGCGGACCTTCTCGCGGGCACGATGACCCAGCAGTGAGGCGTGCCATCCTGCAGGGGTGAGCGCCGAGCACCTGCTGATCTTCCCCGACCGCGAGACGGCCGAGGACGTGGCCGACGACCTCGACACCCGCGGGTATGACGAGGTGCGCGTGGTGCGCGAGGCGCTCGCCGGGGAGGACGACTCGGAGGACCACGAGTGGGCGGTGCACGTGCGCACGCCCGCCGAGGAGTCGTATGCCGCCGAACTCCGCGCGCTCGCCGCCGACCACGGCGGCTGGTACGACACACCCGGCTGACGCCCCCTCATCGAGAGTGCGCTTCTCCTTCCGACCCATGTCGAGCGTGCACGTTTCCCGATCGACAGTGCACGTTTCCCGATCGACAGTGCACGTGTTTCCCGATCGACAGTGCGATCGAGCGAGAGGGGTGAGTTGGGTCGAGTGATCGCCCCGTCACTTCCGTCACAGGTGGGTCTCAGCGATCTGGGTACGGGCCACGATGGCAGGGAGCGCGCCCGGGCTGAGCGGCATACGTGATGGGCCTTGGAGTTGAGTGGAATAGGCTCAACTTTGGCACGGTTGAACGAAGTGAATTCTGACCCCTACCAGGAGAACGCATGGACCTTCAGCTGACCAACAAGGCTCAGGAGGCTCTGGCCCAGGCCGCGACGACCGCGGCGGCCAAGCACTCGCCGAACATCGAGCCGGCTCACCTGCTGCTCGCGTTGGCAGCTC
>DASSTN010000148.1:0-6049 GCA_035707905.1 Intrasporangium sp. | reverse complement strand
CGCTCGCGACCTCGCGCAGTACGGCATCCGCGTCATGACGATCGCACCCGGCATCGTCGAGACGCCGATGCTCGCCACCGTCTCCGACGAGTTCCGTGCGGGTCTGGCTGCGGGGGTTCCCTTCCCGCAGAGGCTCGCTCGCCCGGAGGAGTACGCTCAGCTCGCCCTCGCGATCATCGAGCACGACTACCTCAACGGCGAGGTCATCCGGATGGACGGCGCCCTCCGGATGGCGCCCCGCTGAGGGGCTGACTGCGGCGCTGTCAGCCGCGGGAGCGCAGGCGGACGTTCGGCAGGGTCGGTGCCGGCAGGGTCGTCTCCCAGGCCGTCGGGAAGGGCCCGAATCGTGAGGCACCCGGGCTCGCCCCATACGGTATGCCGCTGTCCCCGCCCTCGGGCGCGGCGGCGCCTTCGCGCTCGTCCTCCCAGGCGGCCCGCTCGCGCTGCCAGTCCTCGCGGAAGCCGACGACCTCGTCGTGGCTGCGCCCGACGAAGTTCCACCACATGACGATCTGCTCCCCGAGCGGCCGGCCCCCGATGAGGAGGACGCGGGTCGGCTCCGAGGGGCTCGCCTCGATGTGCAGGTGGTCTCTGCCCTCGGGGTGGAAGACGATCTCGCCGGGCTTGGCGACGGCGCCGCCGGACGTGAGCGTCCCTGTGTCGCAAAGGAACCCGTGCTCGTGCGCGGGATCGACCTCGATGTCCAACGACGCTCCTGCAGGAAGCGTGATCTCCGCCCCGACGAGCTCGCTGAAGGTCGAGACCGGGGAGGTCTGGCCGAAGAGCGAGCCGAGGAAGACGAGCGCGCGGGCCGGCCCGACCTCGACGACCGGTGGCTCGTAGTGCTCGAAACGGGGCGAGGTGTTGCGGTGCTCGTCCGGCAGTGCGGTCCACAGCTGCACGCCGTGGAGGGTGCGGGTGGCGGTGGTGGAGAACTCCGAGTGGGCGATGCCGGAGCCGGCCGTCATGAGGTTCATCTGGCCGGGCACGACGAACGCATGGGCGCCGGTCGTGTCGCGGTGCTCGATCTCGCCCGTGAAGAGCCACGACACCGTCTGCAGACCGGTGTGCGGGTGCCCCGGCACGACCATGCCGCCCGTCTCCGCGACGTCGTCCGGGCCGTAGTGGTCGACGAAGCACCAGGCCCCGATGAGGCTGCGCTCCCGCTGCGGCAGGCTCCGGCGCACGGTCATCGCCCGGGGGCCGCCGAGCGGGACGTCGCGATAGGGCAGCACGGTCGGCGGGGCGCCCGGCTCCTCCCGGTCGGTGCAGACGACCTCGGCCGGGTTCTTCTCGAGGTTGCTCATTGGTCGACTGTAGGTCAGGCGCGTCAGGGGGCGCCGGGCCCGCCTGCTCCTTCGCGTACCGGCCTCACCGCTCGTCCGGGTGCTTCCCCGACGAGCGGCTGGTCCCGGCCGCTCCGTGCTCGGCGAGGTAGGCGAGCCGGCGCAGCGCCTCGGCGTTGCGGGCGTGGAGGATCGGGTCGACGAGGAACTGTGGGAGGAGCTTGGCCGGCCCGCTCGCCGACTCCTCGTGCATGGTGACGCGCGTGACCCCTTCTCCGGCCGGTTCACACTCGAGGACGACGTGCGCCTCCCCGAACGGCCAGGCCCGGGCACGCAGGGTCAGCGAGCGGGGTGCGTCGATGTCGGCGACCGAGGTCGTGTCGTCGAGGAGGAAGGGCCAGGAACCGACGGAGTGGTGGATCTTGCTGTCCTTGGCCGGCCACGTGGAGTCGACGTCGCGGATTCGGGAGGCACCGACGACCCAGCTGGCGAAGCTCCACCCGTCGGACAGCACGGAGAAGATTTGCTCGGGCGAGCATCGGAAGAGTTTCTCGGTGCTGCTCATCAGGACCTCCTGAGACGAATCCGGTCGTGGGCCAGGGCCGCTCGTGCCGCGTTGGAGCCGCAGGCGCCGTGCACGCCGCCTCCCGGATGGGCCGCGGCGGACGCGAGGAACAGCCCCCGGACGGGGGTCTCCGCACGGCCGAGCCCGGGGACGGGGCGGAAGATGAGCTCCTGCTGCGGCTTGGCGGTGCCGCCGTTGAGGGAGCCCCCGACGAGGTTGGCGTTGCGGGACTCGAGCTCGTCCGGGCCGAGGATGCGGCGGTTCAGGACCCGTTCGCGGAAGCCCGGCGCGTGCTCCTCGATGCGCGCCTCCATCCGGTCCGCCATCGCCTCGACGTCCCGGTCGGACACCTCACCGCGGAGGGCGCCATGGGGGACGTGCGTGTAGGCCCAGAGCGACTCCGCGCCGGCCGGGGCGCGGGTCGGGTCGGTCGTCGCCATCTGGCCGAGGAGCATGATGCCCCGCTCGGGGACCCGGCCGGTGGCGATCTCGGCCTCGGCGACCGACAGTGCGTCGACGGAGTCGAGCAGGTGGACGGTGCCCGGCGCGACCGGGGGAGCCGGTGACCACGGGACGGGCCCGGAGAGCGCCCAGTCGACCTTGATCGTCCCCGGGTCCCACTCGAAGCCGTCCATCCGGCGACGCAGCTTCGCAGGGAGGTGCTCCCACGGCACGAGCCCGCCGTAGAGGGCCGGCGCACTGACGTCGGCGAGCACGGCGCGCCGCGCCTCGATGACCTCGCCGTCGGCCGTGCGCACCGCACTGGCCCGGCCAGCCGACACGATGATCTCGACGACCGGCGTCGCGGTGCGGGCCTCACCGCCGCCCGCCTCGAACCGCCGCGCAAGGGCGTGCGCGAGCTCACCCGCCCCGCCGCGCGGCACCGGGAAGCCGACCTGCTGGCCGAGCATGACGAGCAGCCAGCCCATGAACCCTGACCCCGGGGTCTGCATCCCGATGTCGGCGTGGGCGGCGTTGCCCGCCAACAGGATCCGGGGGGCCTCCCCCCGGAACGACTCCTCGCCGAGCTCGCGGGCGGGCAGGAGCAGGTGGCGGATGAAGGCGAGGCCGCCGTTGAACGGCATCCGCGCGGCCAGTCCGAGCCCGCTGCGCACCGGCGGGAACGGCGAGGTGATCGCGCCGACGAGCTGCTCGCCGACCCGGTCCCAGAGACGGCACTGCGCCAGCCAGGCGTCGCCGTCTCCGGGGCAGAGCCGGTCGAAGGAGGCCGCGGTGTCGTCGAGGTCGCGGTGCAGCACCGCCCAGTCGCCGGACTGCAGCGGGTTGCCGACCACGGCCGGGGGGTTGACCCACTCCAGCCCGTGTCGCTCGAGGTGCAGGGCCCGGATGACCGGTGAGGCGGCCGCGAGCGGATAGAAGGAGCTGAAGGTGTCGTGGGTCCAGCCCTCGCGCACCTCGCTGTCGCTGTGGACCGCGCCGCCGAGGGTCGGCTGCGCCTCGAGGACGAGGACGTCCCAGCCGGCGTCGGCGAGCAGGTTGGCCGCGACCAGCCCGTTCGGCCCGCTGCCGATGACGACCGCATCGGTGGTCGGCATCCGCCCTCCCTCGTCTCGGCTCGTCGGTCCGGGGTGACCTACCCAGTCGGAGCGGGAGGTCACGTATACCGCTCACCGGCTGAGCGGCATACGTGACCTTCGCGCCGGGCTCAGGGACGGATGATGACCTTGATCGCTCGCCGCTCGTCCATGGCGCGGTAGCCCTCCGCGACGTCGTCGAGCGGGAGGTCGAGGTCGAAGACGCGACCCGGGTTGATCTGGCCGGCGAGCACCCGGCTCAGCAGGTCCGGCACGTAGCGGCGGACCGGCGCGACCCCGCCGCGCAGCCCGATGTTGCGGCTGAACATCCGGCCGACCGGCAGGTTCACCCCGTGCGGCACCCCGACGAAGCCGACCGTCGAGCCGGCCCGGGCCAGGCCGAAGGCCATCCGCATCGACTGGTCCGTGCCGACGCACTCGAGCGTCGCGTCCGCGCCGATGCCCTTGGTCAGCTCCTGCACCGCCTCGATGCCGGCCTCGTCGCGCTCGGCGACGATATCGGTGGCGCCGAACTCCACGGCGAGCCGCTGCCGGTCCTCGTGCCGGGACATGACGATGATCCGCTCGGCTCCCTGCTGCTGGGCGGCGATCACCCCGCAGAGGCCGACCGCGCCGTCGCCGACGACGACGACCGTCATCCCGGGCCGGACGCCCGCTGAGACGGCGGCGTGCCAGCCGGTCGGCATGACGTCGGTGAGCGACAGGACCGAGGGCATCAGGCTCTCGCTCGGGCGGTCGGTCGAGACGAGGGAGCCGTCCGCCTGGTTCACCCGGACGAGCTCGCCCTGCCCGGTCACGGTCGTGCCGCCGTTGACGCACGCCGACTGGACGCCCGCCTCGCAGTTGGGGCAGGTGTTGTCACAGTGGCAGAACGGGACGATGACGAAGTCGCCCACCTGCACGCGCTGGACGGCGGAGCCGACCTCCTGGACCACGCCGATCGCCTCATGGCCGATCGTGTCGCCGGGGGTGATGTCGTTCTCGCCCCGGTAGCGCCACAGGTCCGAGCCACAGATGCAGCCCGCTGTGACCCGCACGATGGCATCGGTGGGCTGCTCGATCCGGGGATCGGGCACGTCCTCGACCCGGACGTCGCGGGGGGCGTAGATCGTCGTCGCTCGCATGACCGTCATCCTTTCCCATTCCGTGCGCCCTCGAACCCCTCGGACCCCGGGACCATCGCGACCAGCTCGCCGCTGTCGTAGGGCAGCTTGTGCTCCGGCCGGGCCACCTCGATCGTGTCGGGTGACCGTTGTGCGAAGAGGACGACGGCGTCGTCGCCGTAGCGGTCGTGGAAGTCGTCGACGGTGCACTCGGTGGAGAGGGGGACCCGCGTGACGGTCATCCCCGATGCCATCCGCTCGTCGAGCTCGGCGCGGGAGAGCTGCGGGCGGAAGGCGTACCGCGCGCTGAGGTGCCCCGCCGTGTCGCGCCGGTCGTTGCCCGTCCCCGTCATGCGTCCGTCCCGGTGCAGCTGGAAGGTGTTGGCGCCGCCGAACACGCTGCGGAACTCGCGCGCGGCGGTCGCGTTGACCTCGTCCTGCGGGGTGCAGGCGATGAAGTGGCCCATCCCCGCGAGGTCCATGTCCTTGACGGCGAACTCGGACAGGATGTTCGCCGTCAGGGTCGGCACGCCCACCGCCCGCGCCCCGGCGAGGCTGTCGTCGTTGCGGGCCACGATGAGCACCGGGATGCCGAGCTCCTGCAGCTGCCTGGCGGTGTCGACGACCCACCTGTTGACGCCGACGAAGACGACGCCCTGTGGGTTGGCCGAGGCGAGGCCGAGCCGCTCGGCGACGCGGCCGATCCCGAGCCCGTAGATCGCGACCGTGCAGACGATGACGATGAAGACGAGCGGCACCAGCTGGGCCGCCTCGCTGCCGAGCCGTTGCAGCTCGGCCGCCTGGGAGACGAGCCCGGCCCGCTCGGCCGGCGCCGCACTGGCGGCCTGTCGGGTGAGCGAGTCGGCGGCCTTGCCGAAGCCGAGCGCGAAGATGCTCGTCACCGCGGCCGCGACGATCCCGCGGGGGGCCATCGAGGCGAGCAGGAGCCGCTCGTTGCGGGACACCCCGGTGCCGAGCAGGCCGAGGAACACGCTGACCGGCCGCACGAGCAGCACGAGCACGGCGAGGAAGACCAGAGCCCGCGGGGCTACCGCGACGAGCTGCTCGGGCGTGACCCGGCCGGCGAGCACGATGAAGAGGGCCCCGACGAAGAGCACCTGCAGGTGCTCCTTGAACTCGGCGACATGCTCGAGGTGCAGGTCGGGCCGGTTGCCGAGGAAGACGCCCAGCACGGTCACCGTGAGCAGGCCGCTCTCCGGCTGGAGGGCGTCGGAGACGACGAGGGCACTCGTGGCCGCAGCGAGGAAGGCGACCCCGTGGAGGAAGTCGGGCAGGGCCCGGCGCCGCATCAGCAGCTCGAGGAGGGCGCCGAGCCCGATCCCGAGGCCGAACGCGACGAGGACGGTGCGGCCGAGCGACACGAGCACCGCGGGGAAGGCCTGCGACGCCTCGCCGCTCAGCACGGCCTGGAAGACGAGCAGGGCGAGGATCGCGCCGATCGGGTCGACGATGATGCCCTCCCACCGGAGCAGCGACGAGACGCGGCGGGTCGGCCGCAGCGACCGGAGGATCGGGCTG
>DASSTN010000147.1:0-7468 GCA_035707905.1 Intrasporangium sp. | reverse complement strand
GGGGGTCGGTGGGTTCCCGTGCGTGGGCGGCATTGTGAGATGGTGGGTGCAGAGGCAGAGCCTGCCTCCCGGACGAGGGGCGCCGTACCCGGTCAGCGACAAGACGGCCCGGGAGAGTGACATGTACTGGCCCATCCTCATCGTTTCCGGCCTGCTCGAGGCCGTGTGGGCGACCGCGCTCGGCCGCAGCGAGGGATTGAGCCGGGTCGGCCCCACGGTTGTCTTCCTCGTCGCCGTCGTCCTGTCGATGATCGGCCTCGGCTACGCCATGCGGGGCCTTCCGACCGGCACGGCCTACGCGGTCTGGACGGGGATCGGCGCCTCGCTGACCGTCATCTACGGGATGGCGACGGGTGCTGAGCCGGTGACCGTGGCGAGAACCCTGTGCCTCGTCGCGATCATCGCCGGCGTCGTCGGACTCAAGGTGCTGCACTGACACGCACGGCCATCAGTCATGATGGGGGCACCGCGAGAGGAAGAGGTGGCCCATGCGACTGAGGCTGAGCGACGAGGACGCGGCGTTCCGGGCGGAGCTGCGCGAGTTCTTCACCACGAAGGTCCCCGAGCAGATCCGTGAGACCGTCGCGGCGCGACGTCACCTGACCAGGGACCAGCTCGTCGAGAGCCAGCGCATCCTCAACGCAGCCGGGCTCGCGGTGCCGCACTGGCCGGTCGAGTGGGGCGGCCGTGACTGGACCGAGCTGCGGCGCCACATCTGGCACGAGGAGCTGCAGCGCGCCTGCGTGCCGCCGCCGCTCGCCTTCAACGCCAGCATGGTGGGCCCGGTCATCGCGACGTTCGGGTCGCAGGAGCAGAAGGAGCGGTTCCTCCCGGCGACCGCCAACCTCGACATCTGGTGGTCACAGGGCTTCTCCGAGCCGGACGCCGGCTCCGACCTCGCCTCCCTGCGCACGACAGCGGTCCGCGATGGTGACGAGTTCGTCGTCAACGGGCAGAAGACCTGGACCACCCTCGGGCAGTACGGCGACTGGATCTTCTGCCTGGTCCGGACCGACCCTGCCGCCCCGAAGAAGCAGCAGGGCATCTCGTTCCTCCTCATCGACATGACGACGCCGGGCCTCGAGGTCCGCCCGATCGAGCTCATCGACGGCGGTCACGAGGTCAACGAGGTCTGGTTCACGGACGTCAGGGTCCCCGCGGAGAACCTTGTCGGCGAGCTCAACCACGGCTGGGACTACGCGAAGTTCCTCCTCGGCAACGAGCGCGTCGGCGTCGCACCGGTGGGCGCCTCGAAGCGCGTGCTCGCCGACGCCAAGGACTGGGCTCGCTCGGTGGACCTGCTGGGCGACCCGCTCGTCGCCGCCCGGTTCGCCGAGCTCGAGAACGAGCTGCTCGCCCTCGAGCTGACCGCGCTCCGCGTCGCGGCGAACTCTGCTGACGGCAAGCCGGATCCGGCGTCCTCGGTGCTCAAGCTGCGCGGCACCCAGCTGCAGCAGGACGTCAGCGAGCTCGCCATGGACCTCGGTGGTCCTGCCGGCGCGGCATCCTTCGGCGGCGACGCGTCGGACGCCCCCGAGTGGGCCCGCATCTCGACGCCGGTCTACCTCAACCTGCGCAAGGCCTCGATCTACGGCGGGTCCAACGAGATCCAGCGGCAGATCATCGCGAAGACGATCCTCGGGCTCTGAGAGGCGGACGACATGGACTTCACGTATGACGCTGAGCAGGTCGCGCTCCGCGACGCCGTTCGCGCTCTGGTGGGCAAGACGTACGCCGACTACGAGAACCGGCGCCGGGTCGTCGCGGCCGAGCCCGGCTTCGACGAGGACCTCTGGCACCGCCTCGCGGAGATGGGCGTGCTGGGACTGCCGTTCAGTGAGGGGGACGGTGGGTCCGGCGCCGGCCCCGTCGAGGTGGCGGTGGTCGCTCAGGAGCTGGGGCGCGTCCTCGCCCCCGAGCCCTTCCTCTCCTCCGTGGTCGAGGCCGGCGGTCTCGTCGCGGCTGCCGGCACCGACGCCCAGCGTGCCGATGTGCTGGGGGCGCTCTCCTCGGGAGAGCGGGTGCTCGCCTTCGCGCACCGCGAGCCGGGTGCGTCGTGGGGCGCAGGCGCCGCCGCGGTCACGGCTTCCCGTCGGGGCGACGAATGGGTCTTGGACGGCACGAAGGAGCCGGTCGTCCACGGCGCCCGCGCCGACCAGCTCGTCGTCTCGGCGGCGCTGCCGGAGGGCGGTACGGGCCTGTTCCTCGTCGAGGGTTCCGCTGCCGCCTTGACCCGTGACGGCTATGCCATGGTCGACGGCGGCCGGGCCGCTCGCGTGAGGTTCAGCGGCACACCCGCTCAGCCCCTCGGAGACGGGACCGACCGCACGGCGGAGATCGAGCAGGTCCTCGCAGGCACCCGCATCATCGCGGCCAACGAGGCGCTGGGCGCGATGGACGTCGCCCTCGACACGACGGTCGGCTACCTGAAGAGCCGCAAGCAGTTCGGCGTCACCCTGAACCACTTCCAGGCGCTGACCTTCCGTGCGGCCGACATGTACGTCTCGCTCGAGACGGCCCGCAGCCTCGTGGCGTGGGCGACGATGGTCCTCGCGGAGGAGCCCGACCAGGTCGTCGAGGCGGCACACCGCGCCGGGCTCAAGGTCGCGCGCGCCGGCCGGCACCTCGGCCAGGAGGCGATCCAGCTGCACGGCGGCATCGGGATGACCGCGGAGTACTCGATCGGCGCCTACACCGCACACCTGACGACCCTCGAACAGCTGCATGGCAACGGGCACCGGCACCTGAGCACCCTCGCTGCCAGCGTGGGTGACCACGGCGAGGTCGACCCCCTCGCCTGATCGCCCCCTCGTCGAGTGATCGCCCCGTCCCATCCGTCACCCCGATCCCCGGGTCGAGTGATCGCCCCGTCTCACCCGTCACCCCCGACTCTGTGACGCCTGAGGCCAAACGATCACTCGACTTGAGAGGGAGGACGGACCCCTGGTCGCCGGGGCGCCCTCGCTCTCAACCCAGGGCTCAGTCGGGCACCAGGCTGAACGCGCCTTCGGCCTCCTGGTCGTTGTGCAGCCGCAGCACCGCGTAGAGCCCGTAGAGCATCCGGCGCAGCTCCACGACATCCTCGAGCGCGGGGTCGCCCTCAAGCCCGTCGACGAGACGGTGCAGCCGCATCACCTTGCGCTCGATCTCGGCGTGCACGCGGCTCACGGCCGTCGCGTCGCCGTCCCCGAGCGTGCGCGCGATGAGTGGAACGAGGAGCAGCTCGTCCTCGCGCTCGTGGGGGATGAGCTCGCCGTCGAGCCGGACGAGCAGCTGACGGGTCGGAGCGAGATCGGGCCGTTGGCTCGACAACGCGTCCGCCGTCTCGCGGATCTGCTCCACGACGGCCTGCGTCTCGTCGTGCTCGTCCCGCAGCCGCCGGCCGAGGGCCTCGTCCTCAGGCGTGAGCGTGATCGAGTGGAGCCTGGCTGGCAGCACCGCCCGCAGCGCGATCCCGATGGCGATGAGGTCGATGACCTCCTGGAGGAGGGCGCCGACGGCCGGAGGCAGGAACCCGAGTGCCGCAGCGGCCATGGCGACGAGGGACAGGCCCATCCCGACGCCGACCGCCTCGAAGGCGATGCGCTTGGAGCGCCGGGCGATGAGGACCGCGTCGGCGAGGGCATCGACGCGGTCGACGGTGAGGACGACGTCGGCCGCCTCCGACGACGCGGTGGCGCCGCGGGCGGCGATCGCGACGCCCACACCGGCGGCGGCGAGCGCCGGTGCGTCGTTGACGCCGTCACCGACCATGATCGTCGGCGCAATGCGCGACTCGGCGGTGATGACCTCGAGCTTGTCCTCGGGCTTGCAGTCCGCGATGACCTCGTCGACCCCGACGACCCGTCCCACGGAGTGGCCCGCGTCGGCCCGGTCGCCCGTGACGAGGACGATCCGCTCGATGCCTACGTCACGCAGCGCGCGGACCATCCGGGGCGCGTCCGCGCGGATCCGGTCCTCGAGCAAGATCACGCCGGCCCCCTCGCCCTCCACCGAGACGAACACCGACAGCGCGTCATCGAGCGCGGCCCTCCTGCGAGCGCGCCGCACCCAGGGCGGGGCCGGCTCTCCCACGGCCCATGCCGCTCGTCCGATCCGGACCAGCCGACCGTCGACGCGACCCTCCAGCCCCTCGCCATGCACCTCGTGGACGTCCGTCGGGAGCTCCAGGGCGAGGCCGCGTGACGAGGCGGCCGTGACGATGGAGCTGGCGAGGACGTGCGGCGAGACCTGGTCGAGTGACGCAGCGAGGCGCAGCACCTCGGTGGCCGGCGGACCACCCGGCGCCGGGATCACCGACGACACGGTGGGCCGGCCCTCGGTCAGCGTTCCCGTCTTGTCGAAGAGCATGACCCGGCCGGTGCCCAGCTGCTCGAGCGCCTGCCCGCCCTTGACGATCACGCCGCGACGGGCGGCACGGGAGATGCCGGACATGATCGCGATCGGTGCCGCCAGGAGCAGGGGACACGGGGTGGCGACGACGAGGACGGCAACGGCCCGAACCGCGTCGCCCGTGAGCGCCCAAGCGGCCCCCGCGAGCACGAGCGTCAGGGGCACGAACGTAAGCGCGAACCGGTCCGCCATCCTCACGAACGGCGCGGAGGACGCCTGGGCCTGCTGGACGAGGGCCACGAGGGCGGCATAGGTGGAGTTGCCGGCGTCGGCCGTGGCGACGAAGGTGACAGGTGAGCCGGCGTTGACGACGCCGCTGCGCAGCTCGTCCCCGGTCGGGCGCGTCACCGGGAGCGGCTCGCCGGTGAGGGCGGACTCGTCGAAGACACCGGGCTCGAGCAGCCGGCCGTCGACAGGCACGACCTCCCCGCTCGCCACGAGCAGGTGGTCACCCACGCGGACCTGCTCCACCGGGATCGCCTCTACCCCAGTCGGGCCCAGTCGTCGGGCCGAGCGGGGTGCACGCTCGACGAGAAGGCTCAGCTCGCGCCGGGCGCGGGCAGCGGCTCGCGCCTCGAGCCACTGGCCCGAGGCGAGCATGGCGCCGACGAGCGCACCGGCGAACGGCTCGCCGACCCACAGCGCACCGGCGAGGGCGAGGAGCGCGATGATGTCGACGCTCGTCCGCCGCCGGGCGAGCGCGACGGCGACCGCAGCGACGGAGACGACGAGGGCGAGCGCGGTGCCGCCGGCCCAGATCCCCTGCGCAAGGTCCTCCCGCCCGACGAACCAGGCAACGCCGCCGGCAGCCAGTGCGAGCAGCGCGGCGACGAGGAAGCCGGCCTCGCGCTGCTCGACCAGCCAGGTCGCGAGGGCCCGGTGCCCTCGGGAGGTCGGTGGGCGGCGTACCGACTGATCGGTATGCCGCTCAGCCGGCTCAGGACTTCGCGTTGCCACTCGCGTCACCCTCCTTCGGATCGGCGAGCCTGCCCTCGAGCAGGCGCGTGACGGGCTCCTGGGCCAGGCCGAAGGCGATCGAGACTGCAAAGAGGGCCGGGGCGGAGTCACCGGCGAGTCCGGTGACCCACCCCGCGCCGACGAGGGAGACACCGATCAGGGCCGAGAGGATTGCCATCGCGAGGCGTGCCGCAGCGCGCGTGGCAGATGTCATCGATACCACTCCCTTCCTCACCACCCTCGTGCGCGCAGCTCACGGAGGAGAGGGCCGAAGGTCCCGGCTGGACGGTGACGTGCGGCACGTCCGTGCGGTGCCAAGCTGGCGGCCCGGTGATGCGGCCGGGCTGTAGGCGGGGGGCGGGTCCCAGACGTAGCGTGGGCCAATGGATGCCTCGATGACGCCGGTCCCGACGGCCGCAACCCTCGGCGAGCTCCTCGCGAGCGGCTACCACCACCGCTCCGTCAAGGAGGAGGTCCGCGAGAACCTCGTGGCGCGGCTCCGTGCGGGCGAGACGGCCTTCCCGGGCATGATCGGCTTCGAGGAGTCGGTGCTGCCCGAGCTCGAGAGCGCCCTGCTCGCGGGCCATGACTTCGTGCTGCTGGGGGAGCGCGGCCAGGGCAAGACCCGGCTGATGCGGACCGTCGCGGGCTTGCTCGACGAGTGGAACCCGGCCGTCGCCGGGTGCGAGATCAACGACGATCCGTTGCAGCCGGTGTGCCGGCGGTGCCTCGGGCTCAAGTCGGAGCTGGGTGACGCACTGCCCGTCCGGTGGCGGCACCGGGACGAGCGCTACTCCGAAAAGCTCGCGACGCCGGACACGAGCGTCGGCGACCTCATCGGCGACGTCGACCCGATCAAGGTCGCAGCGGGCCGGACGCTCGGCGACCCGGAGACCGTGCACTACGGGCTCGTGCCCCGGGCGAACCGGGGCATCTTCGGGCTCAACGAGTTGCCCGACCTCGCGGAACGGATCCAGGTGGCACTCTTCAACGTGCTCGAGGAGCGCGACATCCAGATCCGCGGGTATGCGCTACGGCTGCCGCTCGACCTGCTGCTGATCGCGACGGCCAACCCCGAGGACTACACGAACCGGGGGCGCATCATCACCCCACTCAAGGACCGGTTCGGGGCGGAGATCCGGACGCACTACCCGCAGGAGGTGTCGGACGAGGTGGCCGTGGTGTCCCAGGAGGCGCGACTGGTCGCCGACGTGCCGGAGCACCTCGTCGAGGTCATCGCCCGGTTCACCCGGGGCCTGCGGGAGTCGGCGTCGGTCGACCAGCGATCCGGTGTCTCCGCACGATTCGCGATCGCGGGTGCCGAGAGCGTCGGCGCCTCCGCGCTCCGGCGCGCGGCGCGCACGCGAGAGGACGTGGCCGTCGCCCGGATCTGCGACGTGCCGACGATCGTGCCGACCCTCCTCGGCAAGGTCGAGTTCGAGATGGGTGAGGAGGGTCGCGAGCGCGAGATCCTCGAGCACCTCCTGAAGGTGGCGACCGCCGAGACGTTCAGGTCACGGTTGGGCGGACTCGACCTCAGCGGCTTCACCGGGTTGTTCGAGGACGGGTCGGTGGTGGAGACCGGCGACCTCGTGACCGGGGCCGAGCTGCTGGCACAGGTGGGCCCGGTGCCCGGTCTGTCGAAGGTGCTCGACCGGCTCGGCGACGGGGATGACGCGTCGCCGGGACACGTCGCTGCCGGCGTGGAGTTCGTCCTCGAGGGCCTGCACCTGACCCGGAGGATCGACAAGGACACAGTGGCCGGACGAACCGTCTACGGCGCGTGAGCCTGCTTGCTCAACGACAAGGTGAGGACACGACCGAGCGCCAGCGAGGGAGGCCTGGAGCCCGAGGAGAGCAAGCCATTGGCAGGCGTGAGCATCGACCGAGCGCCAGCGAGGGAGGAGCGGAGCGCCGATTCGGCTCGGGAGCCCGATGGGATAGCGCGTGAGCGCGCGAATCTCGACGGGTCGCCCAGCCGGACGTAGCGTGAGGTGATGAGCGGGGTCGGCGATCGGCACGACATGCGGGACAACCCACACGGGCGGTTCCGCTACGGCCCGTGGCGAGGCGGGCCGGATCCGCTCGCGCCGCCCTACGACGTCCGCTCCGCACTCGA
>DASSTN010000146.1:0-5488 GCA_035707905.1 Intrasporangium sp. | reverse complement strand
GGCGTCGAGCGCGCCACCTCGGCGAGCACGTCGGCCACCTCGGTGACGAGCTTGGGCGCGAGGCCCTTGGTCGGCTCGTCGACGAGCAGCAGCTTGGTCGGGCGGAGCAGGACCCGCGCGAGCGCCACCATCTGCTGCTGGCCCCCAGAGAGGGTGCCGGCTCGTTGGCCCCTCCGCTTCACGAGGTCGGGGAAGAGCTGCTGGACGACGGGCGCGTCGATGCCCCGTTCCCGGTCGACGAGGCGCAGGTTCTCCTCCACGGTCAGGCCACCGAAGACCTCCCGGTCCTCCGGGACGTAGCCGATCCCGCCGCGCACGATGCGGGTCGTCACCTGCTTCTGGATCTCCGTGCCGGCTGCGACGATGCGCCCCGAGCGAGGGGCGAGACCGAGGATCGCCTTGAGCGTCGTCGTCTTGCCGACGCCGTTGCGGCCGAGCAGCGCGGTGACGCCGGTCGGCGCGACGTCGAACGAGACGCCCTGCAAGATGTGGGAGCCGCCGTAGCGCACATGGAGGTCCTCGACCCGCAGGACCGGGTCCCTCTTGTCGGTGCTGGTCACAACGCCTCTCCCAGATAGGCCTGCTGGACGCGCTCGTCCGCCGTGACCTCGTCGGGAGACCCGGTCGCGAGGACCTGCCCGTGGTGCAGGACCGCGACGCGGTCGGCGAGGCCGAGGACGACGTGCATGTGGTGCTCCACCATCGCCACGGCCACCCCGCTGTCGCGGACCTCGCCGATGATGTCGGTCAGGCCGTCGACGTCCTCGGCGGACACACCGGCCATCGGCTCGTCGAGGAGGAGCACGGTCGGGTCGCTCGCGAGGGCCATCGCGAGCTCGAGCTTGCGTCGGTCCCCGTGCGAGAGGTCACGCGCCAGGCTGTCCCCGCGACCCGGCATACGGACCCTGTCGAGGAGCTCGTCGATGCGCTCGACGCCCTCACCCTCAGCCCTTCGGAAGGGCGAGAACGGGCGGTCGCCGGATGCCTGGATCGCGAGCCGCACGTTCTCGGCGGCGGTGAGCCCGTCGAAGAGGGCTGACGTCTGGAACGAGCGGGCCAGGCCCATCCTGGCCCGCTTGGTGGCACTGGTCCTCGTGACATCCTTGTCCCCTAAGGCGATTCGTCCTGTCGAGGGCCGCCGGACGCCGGAGAGGATGTTGACGAGCGAGGACTTCCCCGCCCCGTTGGGGCCGATGATGCCGAGCAGCTCACCGGCCCCGACGGAGAGAGACACGTCGTCGAGGATCTGCGCCCCGCCGATGCGCCACCCGACAGCGGTCGCCGCGATCACTTGAACGGCGTGACCGGTGGGGCGACGGTGGCGGCGTCCAGGGTCTTGCCGAGGACCGGCACGAACTTGTCGCCCTCCTTCTTCAGGCTGGCCGTGAACATCGGCTGGAGCATCGCGTGGTCCTCGGCGCGGATCTCCATCTGGCCCTTGGGGCCCTCGAACTTCCAGCCCTCGAGGGCGGACACCATCTTGTCGGCATCCTCGCCGCTCGCCTCGAGCGCGTGGACGATCATCTGACCGGCGACGAAGCCGTCGTTGGTGAACAGGTCGACCGACGCGTTCTGCGCCTTCATGCCCTTGTCGAGCGCCTGGTAGGCCGCGTTGTCGGCGGCGCCCTCGAAGAAGTGGGAGAGGAAGTCGATCTTGGTGCCGGCGGCACCGAAGAGGGCGTGGGTCGGCTTGATGTCGAGGCCGGTCACGACCTTCGTCGCGTCGAAGACGCCCTGCTGCTCGAGGGTCGTCCACATGGCCGTCGCGTTCGTACCGGCCCAGGCGACGAAGAGCAGGTCCGGGGCCGCCTCCTTGATCTTCGTGGCGAAGGGGGTGAAGTCGGTCGCGGCGGCGGGGACGGCGACCGAGTCGACCTTGGCGCCCTTGGAGCCGAGGACGGCCGTGACGGCGGCGATGTTGGCCTTGCCGAAGGCGCTGTCCTGCGCGAGGACGGTGATCTTCTTGCCGCTGACGTCGCCCAGCATGGTGCCGGCCGTGGCGACGTCCTGCCACGTCTGCCGGCCCGAGCGGAAGGTGTACTTGTTCGCGCCGGTGATGGCGTCGACGGCCGCCGGCCCCGAGATGAACAGGACCTTGTTGTCCGCGGCGATCGGGGCGACCTGGAGGGCGACCCCCGAGGCGGTGGAGCCGGCGATGATCTTGTTGCCCTCGCCGATCAGGTCGGTGGCGGCCGCGACGGCCTTGGCGGGGTCGCCTGCGTCGTCCTGCTCCGAGATCTCGATCTTGTGGCCGTTGACGGCCCCGGTCCCCTTCGTCGCGTAGTCGATGCCGACGGTGAGCGACTGCCGGTACTGCTCGCCGTAGGTCGCGAGCGGGCCGCTCTTCGAGTAGACGAGGCCGACCTTGTACGGCTCGCCGGAGGCGGCGGTGCCCTGCCCACCGCCCTGGGTGCCCTGGGCCCCGGGGCTACCGGGCTCACCGGGGCTGCCGCAGGCGGCCAGGGAGAGAGTGATCAGGCTGCTCGCGAGGGCGAGGCTCCAACGCTTCGACACGGACGTCCTCCAGCTCCGGCCGGGTGCTCGCGCCCTTGCTGCAACGAGAAACCGTTGTCACCCAACCTCTGCCGGTGAACGTAGTTGCGCCCCCGGACGCGGTCGGTGGTGGTGGGCACCACAAAGGTTTCTGACCCATGTGGGCCGCCGCCAGGCTCCGGCCACGCTGACACCCGCGCCGCCGGCGGGGCTCAGGCGCCGCCGGTCCGGGCCAGCCTGCTCTGCAGGTCCGCCACGATGGACTCGGCGGTGAGGCCGAGCTCCTCGAGCACCTGGCCGCGGGAGGCGTGGTCGAGGAACCGCTTGGGGATGCCGTGCAGGTGGACCGGCACGTCGTGGCCGGCCTCGCGCACCGCAAGCGTCACCGCGGCCCCGACGCCGCCGCTCACGAGGTTGTCCTCGATGACGGCGACCGCTCCCGCCTCGGAGGCCAGCTCGACGACCGACGCGCTGACGGGCAGGACCCACCGGGGGTCGACGACGCGCACGCTCTGGCCGAGCGCCGCGACCTTCTCGCCGACCTCGACCGCCAGCGCCGCGAAGGCGCCCACCCCGACGATGAGCAGGTCGACGGCGTCGCTGCCGGTCTCGAAGAGGACGTCGACGTCCCCGTGCTGCCGGGTGGCCCGAACCGGCTCCGCCACGTCGCCCTTCGGGAAGCGGATGACCGTGGGCCCGTCCTCGACGGCGACCGCCTCGCGCAGCTGCCGCTTCACCTGGTCGCCGTCTCTGGGAGCGGCGAGGCGCAGCCCGGGGACGACGGACATGAGGGTCATGTCCCACATGCCGTTGTGGGACGGGCCGTCGCTGCCGGTGATGCCGGCCCGGTCCAGCACGAAGGTGACCCCGGCCCTGTGCAGCGCGCAGTCCATCAGCATCTGGTCGAACGCACGGTTGAGGAACGTCGCGTAGAGCGCGACCACGGGGTGCAACCCGGCGTAGGCGAGGCCGGAGGCCATTGTCACGGCGTGCTGCTCGGCGATGCCGACGTCGAAGACCCGCTGCGGATAGGCAGCCGCGAAGCCGTCGAGGCCGACGGGGATGAGCATGGCCGCGGTGAGGGCGACGATGTCGTCGCGCTCCGCCCCGAGGCGGACCATCTCCTCGTTGAACTCGTCGGTCCAGATCCGCCCGGCCACCTCGAACGGCAGCCCCGTCTCGGGGTTGATCTTGCCGATGCCGTGCATGTGGTCGGCGAGGTCGTCGAGCGCAGGCTGGTAGCCGCGGCCCTTCTGCGTGATGACGTGGACGATCACCGGACCGCCGAAGTCCCGCGCCTGGCGCAGGGCACGCTCGACGGCCTGCTCGTCGTGCCCGTCGACCGGTCCGTAGTACTTGAGGCCGAGATCCTCGAACATCCCTTGCGGCGCGACGATGTCCTTGAGCCCCTTCTTGACCCCGTGCAGGGTCTCGAAGACCGGACCACCCACCACCGGGGTGCGGGCGAGCGAGCGCTTGCCCCACGCGAGGACCCGCTCGTAGCCCCGGGTCGTCCGCAGCGTCGCGAGGTGCTCGGCCAGGCCACCGATCGTCGGGGCGTAGGACCGTTCGTTGTCGTTGACGACGATGACGAGCGGGAGGTCCTTGTCCACGGCGATGTTGTTGATCGCCTCCCAGGCCATCCCGCCGGTGAGGGCCCCGTCGCCGATGACCGCCACGGTGTGGCGATCGCGTTCACCGCGCAGGCGTCGCCCCTTCGCGATGCCGTCGGCCCAGGAGAGCGCCGTCGACGCATGGGAGTTCTCGACGACGTCGTGCTCGGACTCACGCCGGTTGGGGTAGCCCGACAGGCCGCCCTGCTTCTTCAGCCTGCTGAAGTCCTGCCGGCCCGTGAGCAGCTTGTGCACGTAGGACTGGTGGCCCGTGTCGAACACGATCGTGTCGCGGGGCGACTCGAAGACCCGGTGCAGCGCGATGGTCAGCTCGACGACTCCGAGGTTGGGGCCGAGGTGGCCGCCCGTCTTGCTGACCTCGCTCACGAGGAAGGCCCGGATCTCCTCGGCCAGCTCCCCCATCCGCTCCGCCGGCAGGTCCCGTAGGTCCGCCGGGCCGGTGATCGTCTCCAGCAGGCTCACGCTGTCGGTCGTCCTTTCGTGCACGTCATCGGTCGAGTCTACGGCGTCCCGCACGCTCCACAGGATCACCGTATGCCGCCGACCTGGCACCGTCGCGCCGAGTGGCCTGTCGCGCGTGGTGCCCGTCGCGGCGCTGCCCGCCCAGCGGGGGCCCACCTCGAGTGATCGCTCGGCCCCACCCGTCCCAGCCACTCTCACGTCGAGTGATCGCTCAGGCCCACCCGTCACAGCCGGGGGGCGAAGACCTTTCCCTCGAGTGCCTCGAGGAGCAGCCGGGTCGCGCGCGACGCAGCGAGCAGCCGGATCCCCTCGGCCTCGATCCGGGACATGACCTCTGCGAGGGCCTCGGGCGGCAGGTGCGGCCCGAGGGCCACGCGTGCCTCGCGCCACGCCTCGCGCATGGCGACGACCTGTCCGTCGAGGTGCTTGCCGGCAAGCCAGGCCAGCGCGATGGGGTGGCGCCGCCACGCGTCATGCCCGCGGTAGTCGGGCGGGCACTGGTCGAGCAACCAGAGGACGGCCCGGTCCTCCCAGCCCGGCGTGTGGGCCGGCGGGACCCCGTCGGGCCAGCCGGGCGGGACGTGGGCGCTCATGCCGCCATTCTGCCCACCGGTGACTGCGTGACCTGCAGCGGCACGTCTCCACCAGTGCTCTCGTCGGGACCGGCCGTCACCACGGTGGCGGCTCGGCTCCCCGCAGCCTGGCCGTGGCCACGACCGACCAGCCGCCGTCACCGCGCTCCACGAGCAGCCACGTCGTGTACTCCGAGAAGGTCGGCCCGATCGCGTAGACCTGTCGGTCGCCTCGATCGGCATACCGGGTCGAGCAGTACTTGTAGACGTCCTCCTCGAGCGTCGTGCCCGCACAGTCACCGGCATAGCGATGGCCGTGCCGGGACA
>DASSTN010000145.1:0-17963 GCA_035707905.1 Intrasporangium sp. | reverse complement strand
CGGGTGTCGGACAGGATGTCCGCCGCCTCGGCGCGCTGCTGCTCGGTGCCGCTCACCATGACCTGCCACACGGCGCCGATGACCTGCCCGATGACGCGCTCGAACTCGCCACCCATGGGATGGCTCCGCTCGGAGCGGCCGCGCCCGGACTCGAAGGGCTGCCACGTCTCCCCGAGCTCGTCGTCGTGCTCCTCGACGTACTGCCGGCCCTCGTCGGTGAGCCGCAGGATGCGCCGGCCGCCCGACTCGAAGCCCATGATGAGCCCCTCGTCCTCGAGCTGCTGGATCGTCGGGTAGACCGAGCCGGGGCTCGGCTTCCAGGCACCGCCGGTGCGCTCCCCGATCTGCTGGATCACCTGGTAGCCGTTCATCGACTCCTCGGCCAGGACGGCGAGGATCGCCGAGCGGACGTCTCCCCGCCGCACCTTCGCCCGACGTGGCGGCGCGATGTCCGGGCCCCCGAAACTGCGGATGATGTCGCGGATCCACGGTGGTGGTCCGTGCCGGTGCCCGCCGCCGCCCCAACCGGGCGGGCCCCAGGGGGGTCCGCCGCCCCAGCCGCCGCCCCAGCCGCCGCCCCAGCCGCCGCGCGCGCCCCAGGCGCCGCCGAGCGGGCCCTGGCCCTCGTTCGGTCCGTTCATGACTCCTCCTCGAGTCGGGGACTGTGTCCTCCTGCAACACAGTCGCGATATGCCAACGATATATCGATTACAAGAGAGGGGAAGATATCTTCGTCCCTCGCTTGAAGCGTCTGGGTCTGTCTAAAGTCAACGGTAGAGAGCGGTATACGACTGCATCGTTGCCAAAACGCCGCATCGGGGCATTGTGGAGAGTGAGCCGGTTCGTTAACGTGCGAACCCAAGCCAGCGAGCCGGCACTGAGGAGGGGAAGTGGCGAGCACGCAGGGGGAGCGCAGCCACGGCAAGAGCGGCGTCGCGCCGCCGACCACCGACAAGCGGACGGTGCGGATCCCGTGGGCGCCCTCGGCGGCGCCGAAGATCCGTCGCACCCTCGTCGAGGACCTGTCCGGGCGCGGGGTGAGTGAGGAGGTCATCGCCGAGGCCGAGATCGTCGTGAGCGAGCTCGTCGCGAACGCCGTCCGCCACGCGAGGCCACTCTCGGACGGGGCGATCCGGGTCCACTGGAAGGTCAAGAACAACATCGTCGAGGTCGAGGTGACCGATGGCGGCGGTGACACGATCCCGAGGCCGTCACCGCGCACCACGTGGGGCCCCAACGGGCGCGGGCTGCGGATCGTCCGGTCGCTCGCCCATGAGTGGGGTGTCGTCGACGAGGGCGGTGGCCACACCGTCTGGGCCTCGCTCGGCGGCCCTTCGCGGCGGCGCACCCACTGACCCACCCCGTATGCCGCTCACCGGCCTCTCGTGGCACCGTTCCGCCCACTAGGGTTGCGTCCCATGGGCAAGGCTTCTCGACGTTCCCGCACCCCGCGCGCTGAGCGCGCCACCCGACCGACACCCGCACCCTTCGTCCCCAGGCCCTTCGAGGGCCTGCCCGACGAGACGGAATGGGTCGCGATGCGAGAGATCGTCCCGGCCGCCACAGCCAGCGTCCGGTTCGCCGAGGGGAAGGCGCCGGAGGGGGCGCCCGAGACGGTGACCATCGCGACGGTGCTGCCGCTCGCCTGGCCCGGGCTGCACCGCGAGTCCGGTGAGGTCCTCGTCGGCATCCAGTCCGGCAGCGCGAGCGGTGACACGAGCCGCGACATCGCCCAGGCGATCGCGCTCGCGGTCGCCGCCGAGCCTGGGCACCCGGTTCCGACGCTGCCGCTCTCGACGCCCGACACGCCGCGGCTGCAGGACCTGCTCGACCTGTCGGCTCCTCTCGAGGTGACCGTCCACGAGGGCTTCGACTTCTGGGTCGGCGACGCGGACCTCGACGGCGACGCGAAGGAGTCCCTCGAGCGTGCCAACGAGTCCGCGATCCCCACGACGCGGATCTCGGCGGCGACGTCGTGCTACTGGTGCCGGATCGGGGACCGCACGTACGTCCGCTGGGTGCTTCCCCAGGACGAGGACTCGGCGACGACTGCCCTCGCCCGGCTGCATGCCGCCGGCGAGAGCGCGCTCGGCGAGGACGGACGCCTGCTCGGCTGCTTCCGGTCGAGCGGGCTGCTCATCCCGGTGTGGGAGGTCGACCCCGGTTCGGAGGCGAGCGACTTCGAGGCGCCGGTCGCGGAGATGCGCGAGCGCATCGAGACGGCTGCTGCCCGCACCGAGCCACTGGATGCCGCTGAGCGCGGCGCCCGGGCGGGGCTCACGAACCGACAGGTGACCCTCCGCTGAGCGGGGCGGCCGAGGCGGCGTCCGTCGAGGCCGTCGTCGCCGTCATCCCGGCGAAGGACGAGGCCGAGCGCATCGCCGCGACCGTGTCGGCCGCTCGCGCCATCCCCGGAGTCGCGGCGGTCATCGTCGTCGACGACGGGTCCTCCGATGACACGGCTGAGCTGGCCGTCGCTGCTGGAGCGGAGCTCGTGCGCCATCCACGCAACTACGGCAAGGCGGACGCCATGATGAGCGGTCTTGGCCGGGCCGCCGGGATGCGGCGCGCGGGCCGCCTCCCCGACCGGGTCGCCGCCCTCTTCGTCGACGCAGACCTGGAGGAATCGGCCGCTGAGCTGCACGTACTCGCCCAGCCCGTCGTCGCCGGGGAGGTCGACCTCGCCATCGCGACCCTGCCGCCGCAGCGGCCTGCCGGTGGCGGGCACGGACTCGTCGTCGGACTGGCGAGGCGGGGGATCGAGGAGCTCACCGGCTGGGCGCCGGTCCAGCCGCTCTCCGGGATGCGCTGCCTGTCGCCCGAGGCCGTCGCGGCTGCGACGCCGTTCGCCCGCGGATGGGGCGTCGAGGTCGGGATGACCGTCGATGTGCTCGATGCCGACCTCGTCGTCCGCGAGGTCCCGTGCGAGCTGCAGCACCGGGTCACCGGTGCGGACTGGCGCGGCCAGGTCCACCGGGCGGCCCAGTATCGTGACGTGGCGCTCGCGCTCGCCATGCGTCGGCTCCGCCGCCGTCTCGCCCCTGCCGAGTGAGCCACACCACCACCGGATTGAGAGTGCGCTTCTGCTCATCGAGCGCGCGCTTCTCCTGATCGACAGTGCGCTTCTTCTGTTCGACAGTGCGCTTCTCGTGATCGACAGTGCGCTTCCTCGAGGGGCGAGGGCACTCAGAGGAGGTGGCGGTCGCTGCGGCGCTTCACCGGCTTGCGCCGCTCCTCGATGATTCGGAAGTGCGCGGCCGCGGCGATCATGCCCGGCACGACGAAGATCGCGGCGACGGGTGGGATCGCGATCCCGGAGTCGTTGGTGAGGAAGCCGATCACGACCATGACGACGATGGCGATCAGGCCCGTGCGCAGCAGCGGGGCCTCCTCGCAGAGCCGGCGGAACGTCGCCGTCCCGAAGATCCCGGGACGGAAGGCGATGAGGATGAACGGGATCAGCGCCAGCGTGACGAGGGCGAACAGGACCGGCATGGCGAGCCCGAGCTCGATGTTCGCGAAGAACTTGCGCGAGATGATCGGCCAGGCGCCGCCGTCGACGATGCTCTGGACGAACCGCCCCGGATGGGCGCGCTCGGCGGGCGGCCGGAGCCAGTCGAGCCACGACACAACCCCCACCACGAGCACCGCCGCGAAGCCCACGACCGCGAGGTTGCGCACCGACATGCGCAGCCCGGACACGGCGATGAGCAGGATCCCCAGCGCGGGCACGAGCGCGAGCGGGCCACCGAAGTCGGCGCCCCAAGCGGGCAGGACGTCGATGGCCAGGGCGACGAGCGACATGATCGCCACCGCCGCGATGGCGAGGCGAGGTGCGCCCCGCCGCCGCAACCCGTGGGCGAGCGCGGCGCACAGCAGAAGCACGCCGGCGCCATACAGCGCGAAGGCGACGTTGCCCATCCCGTAGAACCGTCCGCCGACGAGGGGTTGCAGCCCGAAGATCGACCCGATCTGCAGGTGCGAGCCGGTGATGAGGTCGACGCCGATGACCCCGGCCGTGACCGCTGAGAGCATCGCCACCGGGCCCAGGGCGGAGCTGCCCCACGGGCCCTGCACGGCGAGGGCCGCGAGGATGACGGCAATCACGAGGACGAGGGCTGTGAAGACCACGACGAGCAGCCAGGTCAGCCCCGACACTCGCCACCACGGCACGAGGTTCGCGAGGAATGTCGCGGCCGGCATTGCCGCAGTCACGAGCCCGACGATGACGGCCCACCGGGCGAGGCGGCGCCGGGTCGAGATGACGGACCAGGGCCGGGCGACACGCCATGCGATGCCGATCACGACGAAGACCACGAAGGCGGTGACGAGCCACAGGAGCAGGAACGGCACCTCGAGGACTTGCTTGGCGTCCGCCTTCGTGTTGAGGTCGGTCAGCACGGTCAGCTTGCTCGCGGCCGTCGACTCGCTGTTGTTCGCGGACGGTATGACGCTGAGCGCGCGTCCGCCGATCTCCTGGACGGGGCGGGCGCCCCCTCGCGCGAGAATGGTGGCGCTGACGTCGGACAGCTGGGCGATCCCGGTCATCCGGGTCGAGGCGCTCGCGAGCAGGCCGGGCGGGTAGTGCGGCCCGCTCGCGGTGAGCACGCGCAAGCGCTCCTGCCGGTCGCGGTCCGAGATCCCGACGACGACGATGTCGGCGCCATTCGGCGCCGCGTCGACGACCTGGCTGATCCGACGCTCGAGCGAGTTGAGCCGCTCGACCTGCCTGACGTGGTCCGGCTCGGTCTTGACCAGGGCACCGACGTCGACGAGCGAGACGGGGCACTGGGCGAGGTCCGACGTGAGGGTCGTGACGGAGAACGGCGCGTAGCGGGCCAGCCGGCCATCGGACGTCGCCGCGGCGAGCGCGGCACCCGGCCCGACCGCCTGCACACACGTCCCCGCGCGGGCGAAGCTGTCCCCGAGCAGACCCAGGTGAGCGTCATACGGCCCCTCGGCGGAAGCCTTGGCGACCGCGTCGAAGCCCGGCACGTGCCACCCCGTCGCGGCGTTGCCGCTGACGTCGGGCAGAGGGGTGCAGTCGGGCCGGTCTGCCGACGAGGCGACACCGGCAGCCTCGCCGGCGCCAAGGGTGGCCCAGCCGTCAGTGGGACACGTCGTCAGGTGCAACGCCTTGACGGAGACCGAGGCGGCCGAGCCGTCACGGAGCATCCCCCAGAGGATGGGGGTGTCGCTCTCGGACACGTCGTCCCACGACACGCCGCCGACGCCGACCACGACGAGCGACTGTCCCGGCTGCGGTGCCTGGGTCGGCGGCACCGGGATCGTCGGCCGGGCCACGTAGGCCCACACGAGCGCGACGACGACCAGGGTCAAGGCCACGACAAGTGACTTGATCGGGTGCCGGCGGATCACGCCCCACAGGCTAGCCTCCGCACCCGTGGCCTCCGGGCTCCTACGCACGTCGTGGACGGCCGAGGCGGATCGCGGGCGGCGCGGTTACCCTGCGGGTCATGACGCCCCGCACCCCCGACGAGCTGACGCGGATCGCCTATCTCGGCCCCCGCGGCACGTTCTGCGAGATGGCGCTCAACGCGTGGGCGGGCGGCCGCCCGGTCGAGCGGGTCCCGCAGGCCTCGGTCCCGGTGGCGCTCGGGGCGCTGCGCGCCGGTGATGTCGACGCCGCCATGGTGCCGATCGAGAACTCCGTCGAGGGCGGAGTCTCGGCGACGCTCGACGCGCTCGCGAGCGGTGACCCGCTCGTCATCATCGGCGAGGTGCTCGTCCCCATCACCTTCGTCCTCTGCGCCAGGGACGGTATGGCGCTCAGCGGGGTCCGGGCGGTCGGCACCCACTCGCACGCCTGGGCCCAGGTGCGCGGCTGGATGGCCCGCCACCTCCCCGACGCCGTCTACGTCCCGACCCTGTCGACGGCCGGCGCCGCGGAGGACCTGGCGGGTGCCGGCGACTCCGTCTATGACGCCGCCGTGTGTGCCCCCGTCGCCGCGACCAACGCGGGACTGTCCGTCCTGGCGACCGACATCGGTGACAACAAGACCGCCGTCACCCGGTTCGCGCTCGTGACGAGGCCCGGCACGTTGCCCGAGCCGACCGGCGCGGACAAGACGACGGTGGTGCTCTACCAGCAGACAGACCGGGCCGGTGGTCTGCTCGAGCTGCTCGAGCAGTTCTCGGTGCGCGGCGTCAACATGACGCGGCTCGAGTCCCGGCCGACGGGGGAGGCGATGGGCAGCTACTGCTTCTCCATCGACTTCGAGGGCCACGTGCGCGATGCACGGGTGGGCGAGACCCTCATGGGGCTGCGTCGGGTCTGCGCGGACGTCCGGTTCCTCGGGTCTTACCCACGGGCGGATGGTGTCGCGGCCGACGCGCGGGAGGGCACCACCGACCAGGACTTCGCCGACGCGAAGGCCTGGCTCGACGACCTGCGGGCCTGACGGGGCGGCTCCTCCCGGCCTGCCGCGGGAGAGACTGGGCGCCGGTGAGATGGGCGCCGGAGGGGATGGGCGCCGGGCTTCCCCGCTTCCCCCAGTGCGGCCCCTGCGGAAGCCCGGCTGCTCCCCCTCGGCCAGTCAGAGGTGCGAAATCCTCCTGTGATACCTCCGGGCGAGGGGAATTTGTCCGGATGCGGGTGTATCAGAATCGCCCCCACGGCCTCTGTGCGGGTGGAAGGCTCGAGCCAACCATCCGAGACCAGGAGGCTTGCACATGTCGGACCAGCCGGACGTCAACGGGGAACTGCCCCAGCTGCGCGCGCTCGACCCGGCGACCGCAGCACGCACCCCGTCCGGCCAGCCGCCGTCACCGACGCTCTACATCCCGAACCGGCTGCTCGTCACCGGCTTCCCGGCCAACACCCGTGACATGCGCCTCAGCGCGCTCGGCGCCGCGCTCGAGCCACTCGACCTGACCTACCGGCTCACCGCCAGGAGCTCGCGCCGGATCGAGCGGCTGCGGGGCACCCGCGGCCTGCAGCGCGAGATCCTCGACGAGATCTGGGTCTCGAGCGTCGTCCTCGAGACGCGGACGGCGGGGGCGGCGGCGCCCGACGCCTGGTCGGTCCTGCAGCAGCTGCGCCAGAGTGCGCCGCGCGTGGCCGACACCCTGAGCCTCGAGCACGTGGTCCGCCCCGCCGGCTACTGGGGCGGCATTCCCTACTGGGGAGGCATCCCGTACTGGGGTGGCATCCCCTACTGGGGCGGAGTGCCCTACTGGGGCGGCATCGGCTCGAACGGACTCAACGAGTATCTCGTCCCCGGCCGCGGGGGCCGGATGCCGGTCAGTGTCGTCCTGGAGGACCCGGCCAAGCGTGCCCGCAGCGTGCCCCGCAGCCCGGTCGTCGCGGTGCTCGACACGGTCGTCGCCGACCACCCGTGGTTCCGGGACAAGAAGCGGGTCCTGCGGCTGGCAGTGTCCGACGGCGAGCTCGTGCCCGACCCGGACGGGACCGCGGTGGCGCCGACGCCGACGAACCTGCTGACCGGCGAGGCCCCGCCCGTCCTCGGGCACGGCACCTTCATCGCCGGCCTCATCCGCCAGGGCTGCCCGGAGGCGACGATCCTCACGATCCCCGTCATGAACGACGAGGGCGTGGCCGAGGAGGGGGACGTGCTCGCGGCCCTCACCGCGCTGCTGAGCCGACACGTGGCCGGTCAGCAGAAAAACCGGGCGGGTGACTGCGTCGACGTCGTCTCGCTCTCCCTCGGCTACTACGCCGAGGACGCGTCATACCTGTCCGGACCGGTCAAGCAGGTCCTCGACCGCTTCGCCGCCCACGGGGTCCTCGTCGTGGCGGGCGTCGGCAACGACGGCTGCGACCTGCCGTTCGTCCCCGCGGCGCTCGCGAAGCGGCCACCGGCACGGCTCACCGCCAAGAGCCAGCCGCCGCTCGCCAGCGTCGGCGCCCACAACCCCGACGGGTCGAGCATCGCCCTGTTCTCGAACGAGCTGCCGGTCGTCAGCGCGTACCGGGCGGGGGTCTCTGTCGTCAGCACCTACCCGCAGATCAACGGCGCAGGTGGGCCCAGCACGGTGACGGGCCCGACTGGCCAACGCCGCACGGTCGACCCCGACGACTACAGCCAGGGTTTCGCGGCGTGGAGCGGCACCTCGTTCGCCACCCCGGTGCTCGCGGCGCAGCTCGCTGCCCAGCTCATCGAGTCCGGTGACGACCTGACCGACGTCAGCGCGCCCGCGATGAACAGGCGCGCCGTCCGAGCCCTCAAGGAATGTCTGAAAGGGGACCGCCCATGAGCTCGACCCCGACGGCGCCGGACGGCGTCGGCACCCTGTCCGGCCAGGCGTTCGCCGCTTATCTCGCCGGTGACCGGCAACGCCTGTCCGACCTCGTCGACCTCGTGACGCCGGTGCTGTGGCACGCCGCCCGCGCCCAGGGCGCCAGCGCCACGACCTGCGAGGACGCCATCCAGACCGCGTTGCTCCAGCTGGTCGACCGGGCCGAGACGATCAAGGAACCGGCAGCGGTGCTCGGTTGGCTCGTCGTCGTGGTGAAGCGGGAGGTATGGCGCCTCGTCCGCGGTGAGCGCCGCGAGATCGGCGTCGAGGAGGTGCCCGAGGCCCCGGCCCAGCAGCTCGACCCCGAGTCGCAGTCGATCCTCAGCGAGCGCCAGCGGCTCCTCTGGCGGCACATCTCCGGTCTGCCGCCACGGTGCCAGGAGCTGCTGCGCGTCATCGCCTTCGCCGACAAGCCCGACTACGCCGCCATCGCAGCCTCGCTGGGTATGCCGATCGGCAGCATCGGTCCGACCCGCGGCCGGTGCCTCAACAAGCTGAGGGTCTCCCTCGGCACCGACCCCGGATGGGTGGTCTGACATGTCCCACAACGACGCCATCGACGAGCGCGACCTCGCCAACCTCGGCCACCTGCGGGACCTCTACGCCCATGCCGACCCGGTGCCGGCCGGACTCGGCGAGCGGCTGAAGTTCGCCATCACCGTCCAGGCGCTGCATGCCGAGGTGGCCGAGCTCATGGAGTCGGCGCTGCTCGCGACGCGAAGCACCGAAACGGGCGTCGAGGCGACGCGTATCGACTCGGTCACCTTCGCGGCACCGTCGGTGAACCTCATGGTGTCGGTGAGCCCCAGTGAGTCGATGGAGGGCCGGGTGCGGATCGACGGCTGGGTCACGAAGCCGGAGTCCCTCGTGGAGGCGGTCATGGAGGACCGCGCGGTCACGGCGAAAACCGATGCGAACGGCCGGTTCGTCATCCATGATCTACCTCATGGGCCGATTCACTTCGTGATCCGAGTCGACCCCTCTGACCCGAAGGTGCGCCCGGTGATCACCCCGACGATCGAGGTGTGACGCCGGCCCGGAATGGCGAGGTGAGGCAGCGATCGTCGACCTGCTCGAGGAGGCGCGCGCCCTCCGTGACCAGGCTGCCGCCGACAACAGTGCCGGACGCCCCATCGAGGCGCAGCGGGCCCTGCAGGCTGCGCTGGAGGCGATCGACCGGGCAGCCGACGGCGCCCCGCACGAGGACCTCCTCGTGCTGCGCTGCAAGACGCTGACGACGCTCGCCCTCACCGACTTCCTGCTGCACGGCCTCGAGGCAGCCGAGCGTCGCTTCGAGGAGGCCTCGCGGGTCGTCGAGCAGCTCGGGGACGAGGACCTCGGGGCACGTGTCGCCTACCAGCGGGCGAACGTCCACGGCCGGGCGGGGGACCTGGCGGCCGCAGCGGCCGGCATCGAGGCCGCCGTCGAGCACCTGACGGCCTTCACCCCCGTCGAGCAGTGCTCCGTCTTCCTGAGCCGGGGCATGCTCGCGCTGGAGACGGGTGACCCGCAGCGCGCACTGGTGTCGTTCCACGAGGCGGCGGCCCTCTCGGAGCAGAACGGGTTCGTGGCACAGGCCCAGATGGCCCGTCACAACGAGGGCTATGCCCAGTACCTGCTCGGTGAGCTGCCGGGGGCCCTCACGACGATGGCAGCGGCCGCGGAGCTCGAGACGGACTTCTCGAGCGCTCCGACCCTGCTCGACCGGGCGCGGGTGCTGCTCGAGGCAGGCCTGGTGTCCGAGGCCGTCGAGATCCTGCATGCGGGCAGCGAGAGCATCGCGGGTCCTCCGGGCGACGGGCAGGACCAGCTGCGGGCGGAGTTCGACCTCGAGCTGGCGCGGGCTGAGCAGCTGCGCGGCTGCCACGACCTGGCGAGCCAGGCGGCGGAACGGGCCCGCTCGGCGTTCGCGCGGCTCGGCGCCACCGCCTGGGCCGGCCGGGCCAGCCTCGCCGGACTGCTCGCCGACCTCGACCGGCAGGGCCGGCACCGCGGCGACGAGCGCGCCGCCGAAACCGCGCGTGCGACAGCCTCGGAGGCGGACCGGCTGGCTCGCACCGCGACCTCGCTCGGCGACCAGCGGCTGGCGGACAACGCCCGGGTCGCCGCGGCAGCCGCGTTGTTCTTCGCCGGCGACATCGCCGCCGCCCGCGAGCGCCTGGCCGGGCGGGCCGCCCAGCCCGCGTCGCTGTCGGACGAGCTCAATGTGGCCGGCGTGACCGCAGCGGTCGAGGCGGCCGCCGGCGACACGGCCCGGGCGCGGCGGCTTCTCTCGGGCGCCGCACGCCGTCTCGAGGCGGGCCAGCAGGGCAGCGCCAGCCTCGACGTGCGCACCGCCCGGGCGGTCCACGGTGCCTGGCTGTCGGGGCTCGACCTGAGGCTCGCCCTCACGCACGGTGCGCCGGCCGTGCTCGCCACCCTCGAGCGCTGGCGCAGCGCAACGGACCGGCTCCCCTCCCTGGGTCGGCCGGCCGATGAGGAGCTCGCCCGGCTGACCGAACGCCTCCGGTTCGTCCGGGGCCGGATCCGCGCGGAGAGCGAGCGGGAGTCGGAGCTCGAGCGCGAGGCCGACCACCTGCAGCGCCTCATCCGGGCGCGCGACTGGGCCCTCACGGCCCGGACGGGGGACACCACCGCGGCACCCATCCGGATCCGAGAGGCGCGCCACGTGCTCGCCGAGGCCGACCGCGACCTCATCTGGCTCTTCGCTCTCGACGACCGGCTATGGGGCATCGGGATCATCCGCGGTCGGGCCGTCCTCAAGGAGCTGATGCAGCTCGGCCACGCCGCTGAGCTGGCGCAGCGCATCCGGATCGACCTCCGCGCCGCGGCCACCCAGCACCTCGGGGCGCTCGAGTCGGCAGTCTGGGGATCCCTGCGCACTGCCGCGGGCGCTCTCGACGACGCGGTCATCCGGCCCTGGCGCAGTGAGGCCTCTGGCCTCGTCCTCATCACCTGCCACGAGGTGTCTGCCCTGCCGTGGGCGCTCCTCCCGTCCCTGTCCGGGCGTCCGCTGACGATCACCCGGTCACTGACCGCGTATGCCCGGCGTGCCGCAGCGGCGGCCGCGGACGGCGACACCCGTCGGCGCAGCAAGGTTCACGTCAGCGTGGGGCCCTCGCTCGCCCGGGCGGGCGCCGAGGCCGAGGCGATCGCCGCAACGTGGGGGGACACCGCCGTCGTCGCCTCGCCGTCGAAGGCGCGCCTGCTCGTCGAGGCGCTCGCCTCGCCCGGGCTCGTCCATGTGGCCGCGCACGGCACCCACGAGGTCCAGTCGCCGCTGTTCTCCTGCGTCGCCCTGCACGACGGTCCCGTCTTCGCCCACGAGCTGCAGCCGACCGGTGTGCAGGCCGACCATGTCGTCCTATCCGCATGCGACGTCGGCTCCGCATCCTTCCGGCCGGGGGAGGAGTCGCTCGGCCTCGCCGCATCGATCATCGCCCTGGGCGCCCGGTCGGTCGTCGCCGCGGTGTCCCCGGTCCCGGACGAGATCGCGGCCGACGCGATGGTCGCCCACCACCGGGCGCTCTCCCGGGGCTGCTCGAGTGACGAGGCGCTCGCCGAGGCGATCACCGGCACCGACCCCGTGGCGGCCTCGTTCCTCAACCTCGGCGGCCGGTTCGTCCCCTGACCCACCACTCTCGAGCGTGCGCCTCTCCCGATCGAGGGTGCGCGTCTCAGGATCGAGCGTGCGCCTTTCCCGATCGAGAGTGCGCTTTTCCCGGTCGAGAGTGCGCTTCTCCGGGACCGACTGTGCCAGTCCTCCCAATTCATTCCGGGCAGGACCGCGCTGCGTCATGCTCGGCAGATGAGCACTGATGCTGTCCTCCCGGAGCCGGTGCCGGAACACCTCTTCACCCCAGACGCGACGTCGGCCGAGCAGGTTCGCGCGATGCTCACGATCCTCGACCTGCAGGAGTCCTTGCCGGCCGTGCAACGCCTGCGCGACTGGACCCTCGACGCCCTCGCGCCCGGTCCGGGGGATGTCGCCGTCGACGTCGGGTCCGGCTCCGGCACGGAGACGCGACGGCTCGCCTCGCTCGTCGGGGAACGCGGGCAGGCGATCGGCGTCGAGCCCAACGCCCCGCTGCGCGCCGAGGCCGAGCGCCGAGCACACAACGAGCTGTCCACCGCGCGATTCGTTGCGGGCGAGGCGCTCGCGCTGCCGCTGGATGACGGGTCCGTCGACGTGCTGCGGTGCGAGAGGGTGCTCCAGCACCTGCCCGACCCGGAGCGTGCCGTGGCAGAGTTCGCCCGAGTGCTGGCCCCTGGGGGTCGTGTCGGCGTGGTCGACTCTGACTGGGGCAGCGCCATCGTGCGTCCCGAGGGTGACTCTCGAACGATGGCGGCCTACCGGGAGGCGGCGCTCTCGCGGATCCGCAATCCGCACTCGGGCCGCAACCTTCCGAGCCTGCTGCGCGCCGCCGGTCTCATGGTTGACTCGGACGTGGGCTCATCGGCGATCGTCCTGCAGGGTGAGGCCGTGCTCAGGGCTGGTTTCATCCGGGAGAACGCTCACCTGGCCGTCGAACACGGGCTGCTCCCACGAGACCAGGCGGACCAGCTCGTCGACTCGATCCGGGCTGCGGCGGAGGCAGGTGAGGCGTTCTTCGCCGTCACGATGTTCGCCGTCATCGGGCGGCGGCTCGACTGACCTGAGCCGTGAGGATGCGACCCAGCTCGATCGGGATAGAAGTGCACGCCCAAATCGGGAGTGGCGAACTCCCATGAGCAGGACTCAGGGGTGCGCGACGCGGACGGTCAGCGACCCAGGCAGGACCGAGGCGGTGATCTCGGTGGCCTCGCCGATGACGTCGCCGTCCACCTGGACCGGGAGCAGCCGGTCGGTGCGCACGTGGATCTCGCGGCAGATCTTGTGGTCGAGGGTCGCATGGCCCTTGCGCTGGCGCGTCAGGGCGCGGGCGATGACCGGTGCCCAACCGACGAAACCCTTGGGCGAGGCGATCACGACATCGAGCCGCTCGTCATCGACGCGGGCGTCGGGCATGAGGACGAGCCCGCCGAGCAGCCGTCCGCAGTTGCCGATGATGATCGCGCGCGCCCGTCGCTTGAACTCCGGCTCGGTGTCGAGACGGAAGGCGGCCCGGAACTCCGGGGAGACGAGGTGCTTGATGCCGGAGACCACGTAGGCGCCCCAGCCCACGGTGGCCTTCAGGTTCTGGTTCGTGCCCTGCATGATGGCGGCGTCCATGCCGATCCCGGTCATGACGAGGAAGCGGTGTCGCTCGGGCGGCGGCGCGGCCTCCGCGCCCACAGCGGCGTCGGCCACCACCTCGGCGCCATCCCGCGGGCCGGGCCTGTCACCGTCGGCCTTCGCGTCGCCGGCCCGGTGACCGTCGCTGCTCGGGTCGACAGCCGTCGCGGTGTTCGCCTTCGGCTCGGGATCTGCGGCAACCTCGCTGTCGCGGGGCGCACCGATGACGAGCTCGCCGACGTCGATCCGCCGGTTGCGCCCTGTCAGGGCGACCCGCATCGCGGTCTCGAGCGACCCGACCGGCATGTCGAGGTTGCGCGCCAGCAGGTTGCCGGTGCCCGCGGGGAGGATTCCGAGGGGCGTCTCGGTCCCGACGAGGGCCGACGCCACTGAGCGCACGGTGCCGTCCCCACCGAGGCTGCACACGACGGCGGCTCCCTCCTCCGCCGCCTGACGCGCCTGTCCGCCGCCCGGGTCCTCGATCGTGGTCTGGTAGAAGCGCGGTTCGCCCCAGCCCTCGGACTGGCAGATCCGGCGGATCTCCGCGCGCACGAAGGCCGCGTCGACGACCTTCGTCGGGTTGAGGACGATCGCTGCGTGCTTGACGGGCAGCGACGGGGGGTCACCCTGACGGAAGTGGTTCCGGTGTGGCCGTGGCCGACGAACTCGCTTGCCGGACAAGGAGGTCGGGGCGGCTGGCAAGAGGAGCGCGAGGGCGATGAGACCGAGGACGGCGACACCACCGACGACGATCCAGGGCAACCACTCGCTGAGCACCGGACCACGTTACCCGAGCGTCACCCGACAGCCGACCGGCGGCCATACAGTGGCGACATGGCTGATCCGAACGAGCTGACCGACCCCGGGCCCGTCACCCCGGACACCTCGGACTGGACGTGGGTCGTCACCCGGCGCTGTCCCGACTGCGGGTTCGATCCCGAGGAGGTCAGTCCGCTCGCCTTCACCGAGATCGTCAGGGACGACAAGCAGCGGTATGCCGCTGTGCTGGGTCGCGCGGACGTGCGCGCTCGGCCGTCGGCCGACGTCTGGTCGCCGCTCGAGTACTGCTGCCACGTCCGCGACGTCTGTGACGTGATGCGCGGGCGCCTCGAGCAGATCCTCGCCGGCGGTGGCCGCGAGCGCGTCCGCTTCGCGAACTGGGACCAGGACGCTGCCGCGATCGAGGGTGCCTACTGGCGGTCCGACCCGGACGTCGTCCGTGGTGGGCTCGAGGCGTCCTTCGAGGCGGCTGCCGACGCCTTCGACCGGCCGGACGCGGACCAGTGGCACTGGACCGGGGTACGCGGGGACGGGTCGGTATTCACCGCGCAGACGCTCGGTCTCTACTTCATCCATGACCTGACGCACCACCTCTGGGACGTGCGGGGATGAGTGCCACGCAGCTGAGCGGCACCCACACGGCCTCACCGACCGCGCTGCCGGAGCCTCGGATCCCGGACCCACGCAGCGCCCCGGCGATCCGGTGGGGGATCCTCGGTCCCGGCGGGATCGCGCGTGCCTTCGCTGCGGCGGTGCGCGACGGCACCACCTCGGGTGTCGTGGCTGTGGGCTCCCGGGACGCGGGACGCGCGCGGGCGTTCAGCGATGAGTTCGGCGTCGAGCGGGCCTACGGGAGCTATATCGAGCTCGTGCAGGACGATGCCGTCGATGCGATCTACGTCAGCTCACCCCACTCGGAGCACTACGCCCACGCCCTGATGGCGATCGAGGCAGGCAAGCCGGTGCTCGTCGAGAAGGCGTTCACCCGCAACGCCGCCGAGGCGCGTGAGGTGGTCGAGACCGCCCGAGCGGCTGGGCTGCTCGTGGCGGAGGCGATGTGGAGCCGCTACCTGCCGCACTACGACATCGTCCGGCAGGCCGTCGCCGACGGTGTCATCGGGGAGGTCGTGCACCTCGTCGCAGACCACTCCCAACGGCTCTACCCGGCCGGACCGGAACGGCTCGCCGCGCCGGAGCTCGCAGGCGGGGCGCTGCTCGACCTCGGCGTCTACCCCGTCAGCTTCGCCGAGCTCGTCCTCGGCGCGCCGGGCACCGTCACCGCGCGGGGGACCCTGACCGACCGGGGCGTCGACGCCACCACCGGCATCGTGCTGACGCACTCGTCGGGCAGCCAAACCCTCATCTCCGCATCGATGCTCGGCACGGGACCGTGCGCGGCGACGGTGACCGGGACCCTCGGCCGGCTCGAGCTCGCAGGCCGCTTCTATGCGCCGACCACGGTCCGGCTCGTCGGTGCCGACGGGACGGTGCTCGACGAGTGGGACGCCAGATCACCATCACAAGTGCACGGATTCGCCTACGAGGCAGCCGAGTTCGCTCGCTCCCTGGCGGCCGGACAACTCGAGACGCCGTCGATGCCGCATGCCGCCACGCTGCGCGTCATGGCGACCATGGACGAGGTGAGGCGCCAGATCGGGGTCACCTACCCGGGCGAGTGAGCCCGCCGCCTGCAAAGGGAGGTATGCCGCTCAACCCAGCTGAGCGGCATACCTCCTTGCTTGGCGCTCCGGTCAGCGAACGGTCGCCTCGTGCGGCTCAGCCTGCGGCCTGAAGTTGCCCTTGGACTTCGTGCCGTTGATGAGCGTGGTGCTCATCGCGTAGGAGAGCGTCGCGTGGGCGATGGCGTCGCTGTTGGCATCGAGGGCGTCACGGTTGACGTTGCCGATCGTGTCGCACTCCTGGTGGTAGCACGCGTCGTACGGCTCTCCGGCCGTCCCGCCCCAGATCCCGGCCTCCTCCGCGGTCTTGACGCCCTCCGCGCCGGTGAAGAGGCCGCCCGAAGGGATACCCGCCGCGATGAACGGCCCGTAGTCGGATCGGCCCGTGAAGTCGCTCCCCTTGAAGGGCAGACCCCGCGAGGTGAAGAACTGCTCGAAGGTCTTCTCGATCTGCGCCGATCCCTCCGGCCCGGGTCCGGCGCCGACCCCGTCGGAGTCGTCGCCGTCGTAGATGAACAGCACATAGTTGGGCGAGGCGACCATGTCGAAGTTCAGGTAGAGCGCGACCTTGGCGAGCTCCGCCTCCGACAGCGACTCCACATACCGGGTCGACCCGACGAGGCCCGACTCCTCGGCGCTCCACCAGGCGAACCGCAGCGTGTTCTGTGGCGTGACCTTGCCGAGGTTCTCGGCGATCTCGAGGAGCGATGCCGAGGCACTGCCGTTGTCGTTGATGCCCGGCCCGGCGTCGACCGAGTCGAGGTGGCTGCCGGCCATGACAACGTTGTCACGGTTCTTGCCGGGCAGCTCGGCGATCACGTTGTTCGTGGCTGCCCTGCCCCGGAAGGTGTCGGTCTTGAGGCGCAGGACGAGGCCGGGCGTGGCCGCGAGCTGCTCGCCGTCGGCCTTCGAGACCGACACGACCGGTATGTCGAGCGTGAAGGCCTCGCCGAGCGTGCCGTTGATGTTGCCGTCGGCGTTGTTGTAGATGACGACCCCCGCGGCACCGGCGGCCTGCGCGTTGGTCGCCTTCTCCCCGAAGGTGCAGCCGCCACGCTGGATGAGCGCGATCGCGCCTGAGGGGAAGCCGGCGAAGTCGGTGGCGTGGCACCCGGTGACGACGCTCGGCGTGGTCGCGGCGGCCGCGACGTCCCCGCTGCCCGAGTAGCTCATGATGTTGATGTCGATCGGCTGGGTGGGAGCCGGGGACACCCGTTCGAGGACCGGCCTGGACCGGTTGATGAACGTCTGGAACTCGAACGGCTGCAACGTGACCTGCCAGCCGGCCGCCCGCAGCCGCGAGGAGACGTAGTCGACGGAGGCGTCGTAGCCGGCCGTGCCGGCCACGCGGGTACCGCCGTTGGCGTCGGCGATCGACTGGAACGCCCGGAGGTGCTCCATGACGCCGTCGACGGTGACGCACTCGGTGAGCTTGGCGACGGTGTTGTTGGTCCTCGAGTCACAGGCGGGCGACGCCGCCGCCGCGGTGCCGACCGCGGCGGTGATGCCCCCGGCGAGGGCGAGGCTGGCAGCGGCCACCGAGGCCGCTGCGCGTCGGGACAAGGGGAGGGTCATGTGAGTTGCTCTCCTCAAGGGTCAGTCGGTCGCTCGGAAGATTCGGTCCGGCGACCTGTGGAATCTCCTGCATGGCAAGGTGTTTCGTTCCCTCAGTGGGCGGCTCCGCGCGACACGGCGATGGCGGAGGGCGGCCGTGCGGCGAGGTGGGTCATGGAGCGGCCAGTGCATCACGGTCCTCGGACGGTGGTGAACAACCTGAAGCCCCTGACCCTAGCGGCGTTCCGGCGCCCATGGGGGCTTCAAACCGTCCCGCAGTTCCGGGCGGACGTACGGCTTCCGCCACCCGGTCAGAGCAGCTCCGTCTCGACCCTTCCGTCGCCGACCCGCCACCGTTGGGTGAGCCGTATGCCGCTGAGCAGGCTCTCGTCGTGGCTGACCACGAGCAGCGTCCCCGAGAAGGCCGCCACGGCGGCCTCGAGCTGCTCGATCGC
>DASSTN010000144.1:0-3711 GCA_035707905.1 Intrasporangium sp. | reverse complement strand
TCGACCCGGCGAAGGTCCGCGCCGACGTGCTGCCGACCGACAAGCACGCCGTCGTGCGCGACCTGCAGCAGCAGGGCAAGGTCGTCGCCATGGTCGGCGACGGCGTCAACGACGCGGCCGCCCTCGCCCAGGCGGACCTCGGGATCGCGATGGGCTCGGGGACCGACGTGGCGATGGACTCGGCCGACATCGTCCTCGTCCGCTCGGACCTCGACGCCGTCGGGGACGCCATCGAGCTGTCCCGGGCGACGCTGAGGGTGATCAAGCAGAACCTGCTGTGGGCCTTCGGCTACAACACCCTCGCCATCCCGGTGGCGGCGCTCGGCCTGCTCAACCCGATGATCGCGGGTGCGGCCATGGCCCTCTCGTCCGTCCTCGTCGTGACGAACTCGCTGCGGCTCAAGGCGTTCCGCCGCTGAGCCGAAGTACCACGAGAGGCCGGTCCCGAGCGGGACCGGCCTCTGCGTGGAAGCAATAGGGAGCTCAGATGGTGACCTCGCCGTCGTCACTGGTGAACGTGACCGACAGCAGTCCCGGCGTCCCACGCGGCGCGACGAACGTGAAGTCGACACCCTCGGGGCGGAAGTTGGGCGGCAGGCCCAGCCACTCGCGCACCCGGTCCGGGTCGCCGGCGATCTCGAGCCGCTCCAGCGCGACGTTCGTCGTCGCCCCGTTCGACGGGTGGACCGACATGTCCTCCCACTGGACGAAGAACGGCAGCTGCGGGTCTGCCATCAGGCCCTTCACCCCGAGCTGCCGCCACTTGAGCTCCACTCCGTCCGGACGGGTGCGGTTGCCCTCGACGGACTCGCGACCGAGGCGCGCCTCCGCGGGACGGATGTCGTCGACCGCGACGACCCAGCCCATCCAGCCGCCCCCGGCCTCGGACCGTGCCCGGACCGCCTGCCCGAACGGGGCCTTGTCGGACGCCGGGTGGTCGAGGACCTCGACGACCTCGAGATAGTTGTGGTTGGCCAACGGCAGGATCACGTTGCGCGTCCCGAACCTGGGATGCACCCCCCCGTCGACCGGCTCCACACCGATGAGCTTCGACAGCCGCTCAGCAGTCGCCTGCAGGCCGTCGGGCTCCGCCGCATAGGAGACGTGGTCAACTCGCATACAAGACATCGTGGCACACGCCAGAGGGTGCTCTTGACCACCCCCTGCGGGAGGTGGCAACGACCGTCGGGGTATGCCGTTGAACCGGCTGCTGCTCGAACGTGCAGGTCAGCGCGGGGTCCGTTGACGCACCGCCTCGTAGAGGACGATGGCCGCGGAGACGGAGACGTTGAGGCTGTTGGCCCTGCCGTGCATGGGGATTCGCACCCGGTGGGTGGCCGCCTCGAGCATCCGGTCGTCGACGCCGTGCTTCTCGCTGCCGACGACGACCGCAACCCTTCCGGTGTAGTCGACCTCCGTGTGGAGCAGGTCGGTCTCCGGAGTCGTGACGACCAGCTCGACGCCGTGGGCCCCGGCCCAGGCGAGCACCTCGCTGGTGGTCGCGGTCGCGACGGGCAGGGCGAAGACCGTTCCCTTGCTCGCCCGCACAACATTGGGGTTGCCCCAGTCGGTCACCGGGTCAGCCGCGACGACCGCGTCCACGCCCGCGGCGTCTGCCGTGCGGAGCATCGCACCGAGGTTGCCCGGCTTCTCGACCCCTTGGGCGAGGAGGCCGAGGAACTGCGGGCGGTCGACGGGTAGCGAGGTGAGCGGCATACCGACCTGGTCGACGAGCGCGAGGAGCCCGTCGGCCCCCTCGCGGTAGGCCACCTTCTCGTAGGCGGGCCGCGAGAGGTGGACGACCTCGACGCCCACAGCGCGGACGCGAGCGAGGAGGTCGGACTGGTGGCCGATGTCCTGCGACCCGGCGCGTCCGGCCGGGCTGAAGAGCTCCTCGCAGACGAAGAGGGTGTGCGGGCGGACCCCGGCGTCCAGCGCGAGGGCCAGCTCCTCGTAGCCCTCGACGAGGGTGCGCCCGGTCTCCTCCCGGGCCCGGCGGCGGCGCAGGGCGATCAGTCCCTTGAGGCGAGGGTTCGCGGCGGATGTGATGGTCAGCTCGCTCGGTCGTGTCATGGCGGGACCAGCATTCCATCCTTCTGGCCGTGCCCACCTATGGTGAGGCCATGCTCGACGCCCTCGCCCGCCTGCCGTTCTGGCAGGCGTTCATCGCACTGTGGTGCATCGTCATGCTCCGCTCCAACGCGACGTACTGGGTGGGCCGCGGTGCGATCGCCGGCTGGCAGCGGCTGCGCGACAGGCCGAGCCGGGCGAGCCGGGTGCGGGCGGAGCGGCTGATCCGGCGGCTGGGTCCGGTGGCGGTGGCCCTGTCCTACCTCACGATCGGGATCCAGACGACGATCCACCTCACGGCAGGGGCCCTACGGATGCCCATGCGGCTGTACCTGCCGGCCGCGGTCATCGGCTCCGCGGCGTGGGCGGCGATCTACGCGACGATCGGGATCGCGATCGTCCAGGCCTGGCTCGCTGCCATGGCCGGGTCCTGGTACGCGCTGGCCGCCCTCGTCGCACTGCTGGTCGTCGGCGTCGCGACGTGGCTCATCGGTCGTCGCCACAGCGAGTCGCGGGCAGCGGCCACCACGGCGCAGGCTCCCGGGTCCGACCACACCTGACCCCCACCCGATCGACAGTGCGCCTTTCCCCGTCGACAGTGCGCCTTTCCCGATCGACAGTGCGGTCGTTGCCTACCTTCCGGCCACCCACTCGGCCATACCGGGGGTGAGGAAGAGCAGGCGAGGCCCCTCCGCGTAGAGCGTGCCCTTCTTGAGGAGGCGGTCGCGGAGGTAGGAGACCTGGCTCTGTGCCTTGCCGAGCTCGGCCGCGACGTGCGGCCCGGTGGCCTCACCCGTCCGGACGATGAGGCGGGCGACCGCGGCGAGGTACTCCTGCTCCCTGCGCGAGGCGTCGTTCCAACGGGCGACGTAGAGCCCGTCCTCGAGCTCGCGCCGCGCGGCGTCGAGCGCCTTGCGGGCGTGGGCGACGGTGATCCGCGAGGCGCCGGCTGAAGCCCGCCAAGCATGGTGGCCGTAGAGCTGGACGGCGAAGGGGTAGCCACCCGACGCCTCGACGAGGAGGTCGGCTGCGGCCGAGTCCATGGGCCGCCCCGCCTCGTCGGCGGGATCGACGAGGGCCTGACGTGCATCGGCGGCGTCGAGCAGACCGAGCTCCTGCCATTCGCCCCTTTCGAGGTAGGTGACCGATCGGTTGGGGTCCCGCAGCGACGGCAGGCCGGCCACGATGACGACGAGCGGCCAGTCCTCGCCCATGTGCTCCTGCAGGACGGCGGTGAAGGCGGCGAGCTCGTCCCGGGCCGCGAGCTGCGCCTCGTCGAGGGTGAGGACCAGACCCGCGCCTTCCCGCATCGCCACCACCATCGTCGCTGCGAGCGCCTGGCCGATCGGGTCGGCCGGCCCTGCCGCGTCGGCCTCCCGTTCCAGCGTCACCTCTGCCCCGACCCCAAGGGCGGAGGCCGACACCTTGCCCCCCGCCACGCGGGTCGCTCGGGTGCGCGGCTTCGTCCTGTGCTCCAGGTCGAGGCGCGCCGCTTCCAGCCGCTCGAGCAGCAGGAGTGTGAACGGTCGCCTGGGTCGCACCTCGACATGGACCGTCGGCCAACCGAGCCGCTCCTGGGCGAGGGCACTGGCCTCCCCGAGGGCCACCGTCTTGCCGACACCGCGGGTCCCGGTCAGGATG
>DASSTN010000143.1:0-7788 GCA_035707905.1 Intrasporangium sp. | reverse complement strand
GGGCTCGCCGAGGGACCTCTCGATCGTCCACACGAGCCTGCACGGCGTCGGCCACGACACCGTCCACGAGGCGTTCGAACGGGCCGGGTTCCGGGCACCGGAGCCGGTGCAGGAGCAGGCCGTGCCGGACCCGGACTTCCCGACTGTCGCCTTCCCCAACCCCGAGGAACCGGGAGCGATCGACCTCGCCCTGGCCCGGGCACGGCGCGGGGACTGTGACCTCGTCATCGCCAATGACCCAGACGCCGACCGGTGCGCTGCAGCTGTCCTCGACCCTGCCATCGGCGACTGGCGGATGTTGCGGGGCGACGAGGTCGGCGCCCTGCTCGGTGCGCACCTCGTCAGCCGGGGTGTCGAGAAGTCCGACGTCTTCGCCAACTCGATCGTCTCCTCCCGGCTGCTCGCCGCCATTGCTCGGCGCGCGGGCCTGCGCCACGAGGAGACGCTCACCGGGTTCAAGTGGATCTCGCGGGTGCCGGGGCTGCGCTACGGCTATGAGGAGGCCCTTGGCTACTGCGTCGCTCCCGGCGCGGTGCGGGACAAGGACGGCATCAGCGCCGCCCTCCTCCTCGCCGAGCTCGCCGCCAGCCTGAAGGCGGCCGGGCGCACCATCTCCGACCTGCTCGACGAGCTCGCGACGGAGCACGGCGTCCACGCGACCGACTCGTTCTCGGTGCGGGTCCGCGACCTCTCGCAGATCGACGTCCTCATGGACCGGCTCCGGGCCGAACAGCCGGCCTCCGTCGCCGGCATCGCTGTCGCGAGGGTGGACGACCTGAGCCGCGGGGACGGGGGTCTACCGCCCACCGAGGGGCTGCGCTACCTGCTCACCGACGACTCGCGTGCCATCGTGCGGCCGAGCGGGACGGAGCCGAAGGTCAAGGTCTACCTCGAGGTCATCGAGCCGGTCGCCGGTCAGGATGCCCTCACCGGGGCGAAGGCCGCGGCCGCGCAACGCCTCGCCGCCCTCCGGGCCGAGTTCGTCCGCCTCACCGCCCTCCCCTGATCGCCTTCCCCTGACTCCGCAACACACCGGCTTGTCGTCAACTCACCGGGTTCCGCCCCCGGGGAGTTGACCATTTGCCGGTGCGTTGCCTCAGGAGTCGGTGCTGGCGGCGTGGTGGTGCTGCGAAGGGCGGCTGGTGCTGGCCGCGTGGTGGTGCTGCGAAGGGCGGGTGGTGCTGGACTCGGCTCAGATGACGAAGGTGCCGATCAGCCAGAACGCGAGGCCACCGAGGAGCAGTCCGACCGGGACCGGATCCCAGGTCCGAGCGACGAGCCGGGGCGTCTTCCCGTCCTTGCGTCGCCGGTCCGCGGTGATGCGCGACTCGATCTCGGCGGCCACGGTCTGTGCCTCGACCTTGGGCCGCTTCTGGTCCGCCTGCGGCACGGTCTTGCCGACGCCGACGCGGTTCGAGCCGACGAGGAAGATGCCACGTCCGTAGCGGGGACGGCCCGGGTCGGCCGGGATCCCCCAGGCCGTGTACTTCTTCCCGCCGGAGAACAGCTCGAGGGCCCACTTGCTCTTGATGTCCTCGATCATCGGCCACGTGATGTCGATGGTCCGCAGCGGGTTGACGATCCGGACGCCCTCGTCGTGGAGCACGGCACAGGGCCGGACGACGAAGAGCCAGACGAGGACGAGGGCCAGCACGACGGAGGAGATGAGCAGCCAGCTCCGCTCCCGGCTCAGCAGCGCCGGAACGAGCAGGGCGAGACCCGCGAGCCCACCTACGAGGCCGACCCCGATCGCGGAACCGGGCCTCAGGGTCCGGCCGTTTCGGAGCCCAGCGGACCCGGCCAGATCACCGCGGTCGCCCGCCTGGCTGAGCGGCATACGTCTCCTCCTTGGTGCACGTTCAGGGTCAGGGTGCCACGTCTCGCGCCCGGCTACACTCGCCGGGTGACCTCAACGATCTCCACGCGCGGTGTGCAGGATCTCACGGCGCGTGCCCGGGACCTGCTCGGGGTGTCCCGGCTGACGAACCACGCCATCGGTGCGTGGCTGCACGGTCTCCCCGGCGTGGACCAGGTCGGCTGCGAGTCGCGGGCCGCGGCGCTCGGGACTCGCTCGATCAAGACGACGAGCAAGGCGTGGGCGATCGACATGGCGATCGGGATGATCGACCTGACCACCCTCGAGGGCGCGGACACCCCGGGCAAGGTCCGGTCGCTCTGCGCGAAGGCGCTCGTGCCGGACCCACTCGACCCGTCGACCCCCCGGCCCGCGGCCGTGTGCGTCTATGGCGATATGGTGAGCGTCGCTCGGGAAGCGTTGGGCGACAGCGGGATCCACGTCGCTGCCGTTGCCACGGCCTTCCCTTCCGGACGGGCGAGCCTCGCCGTCAAGCTGGCCGACACCCGAGAGGCGGTCGCCGCGGGCGCCGACGAGATCGACATGGTGATCGACCGCGGCGCGTTCCTCGCCGGCGACTACGCGACCGTGTTCAACCAGATCGCTGAGGTGAAGGCCGCGTGCCGGCGCGACGACGGTGCCGACGCCCACCTCAAGGTGATCCTCGAGACCGGCGAGCTCGTCACCTACGACAGCGTGCGCCGCGCCTCCTATCTGGCCATGCTCGCCGGCGGCGACTTCATCAAGACCTCGACCGGCAAGGTGTCCCCCGCAGCGACCCTGCCCGTCACCCTCCTCATGCTCGAGGCGGTGCGCGACTGGCGCGAGTTGACCGGCGTCCAGGTCGGGGTCAAGCCGGCGGGTGGCATCCGGACGAGCAAGGACGCCATCAAGTACCTGGTCATGGTCAACGAGATCGCCGGGGATGACTGGCTCACCCCGGAGTGGTTCCGTTTCGGCGCCTCGAGCCTGCTCAACGACCTGCTCCTGCAGCGGCAGAAGCTGCGCACCGGCGCCTACTCGGGCTCCGACTACGTCACGATCGACTGACCGCCGAGGACCGACTCATGCCGAAGTTCGACTACGCCCCCGCGCCCGAATCGCGCTCGATCGTCTCGATCAAGCCGACCTACGGCCTGTTCATCGACGGGACGTTCACCCGAGCCAAGGGGCTCTTCCCGACCATCAACCCCGCCGACGAGACGACCCTCGCCGAGGTGAGCCAGGCCGGACCGAAGGACGTCGACAAGGCCGTCGACGCCGCGCGGCGTGCCTACGACGGTGTCTGGGGGCGGATGTCCGGAGCCGAGCGGGGCAAGTACCTGTTCCGCATCGCCCGGATCCTGCAGGAGCGCGCCCGGGAGTTCGCCGTCCTCGAGACCCTCGACAACGGCAAGCCGATCAAGGAGACCCGCGACGTCGACATCCCCACGGCGGCGGCGCACTTCTTCTATCACGCCGGCTGGGCCGACAAGCTGGAGTACGCCGGGCTCGCACCCGCGGGCAGCGACCTGCCACGGCCGTATGGCGTTGTCGGCCAGGTCATTCCGTGGAACTTCCCGCTGCTCATGCTCGCGTGGAAGGTCGCGCCGGCGCTCGCCACCGGCAACACCGTCGTGCTCAAGCCCGCCGAGACCACACCGCTCACGGCGCTGCTCTTCGCCGAGGTCTGCCAACAGGCCGACCTGCCACCCGGCGTCGTCAACATCCTCACCGGTGACGGCCGCACCGGGCAGGCGATCGTCGAGCACCCGGGCGTCGACAAGATCGCCTTCACCGGCTCGACCGCGGTCGGCAAGGCCATCGCCCGGACCATCGCCGGCACCCGCAAGAAGGCGACCCTCGAGCTCGGCGGCAAGGCCGCGAACATCGTCTTCGACGACGCACCCATTGACCAGGCGGTCGAGGGCATCGTCAACGGAATCTTCTTCAACCAGGGCCAGGTCTGCTGCGCCGGCTCGCGCCTCCTCGTGCAGGAGCCGATCCACGACGAGGTCGTCGCCCGTCTCCAGCGTCGCCTCTCGACCCTGCGGGTCGGTGACCCGATGGACAAGAACACGGACCTCGGCGCCATCAACAGCCGGGCGCAGCTCGACCGGATCTCGACGCTGGTCGACGCTGGCATCGCCGAGGGTGCGACCGCGTGGGCGCCTGAGTGCACGTTCCCGGGCACCGGCTTCTGGTTCCCGCCGACCGTGCTGACCGGCGTCTCGCAGTCCCACCGCGTCGCCACCGAGGAGATCTTCGGCCCGGTCCTGTCCGTGCTGACGTTCCGCACGCCCCAGGAGGCGGTCGCGAAGGCCAACAACACGTCATACGGCCTATCGGCGGGCGTCTGGACCGAGAAGGGCTCGCGGATCCTCTGGATGGCCGACCAGCTGCGCGCCGGGGTCGTGTGGGCCAACACCTTCAACCGCTTCGACCCGACCTCACCCTTCGGTGGCTACAAGGAGTCGGGCTACGGCCGCGAGGGCGGTCGGCACGGACTCGATGCCTACGTGACGGGAGCTGCTCGATGAGTCGGTTGGACGTGCGCAAGACGTACAAGCTCTACATCGGGGGCAAGTTCCCGCGCAGCGAGTCAGGCCGGTCGTATGCCGTTCACTCGGCTTCCGGGGACTTCCTCGCGAACGCGTCCCTGGGCTCCCGCAAGGACCTCCGCGACGCGGTGGTCGCGGCTCGGGGGGCACTGAAGGGCTGGGCCAGCGCGACCGCGTACAACCGGGGGCAGGTGCTCTATCGGGTCGCCGAGGTGCTCGAGGGGCGGCGCGCCCAGTTCGTCGACGAGGTCGCCGCGAGCGAGGGGCTCACCGCCCGTTCCGCCGGCGGGGTCGTCGACGCGGCGGTCGACCGGCTCGTCTGGTACGCCGGCTGGACGGACAAGATCGCGCAGGTGCTCGGCAACCTCAACCCGGTCGCCGGGCCCTTCTTCAACGTCTCTGCGCCGGAGCCGACCGGCGTCGTGGGCATCCTTGCGCCGCAACACAGCTCCCTCCTCGGTCTCGTGTCGGTCGTCGCTCCGGTCGTGGCGACCGGCAACACCGCAGTGGTCCTGACGTCGACCGAGCGCCCACTCCCCTCGGTGACGTTCGGCGAGGTGCTCGCGACGTCCGACGTGCCGGGCGGTGTCGTCAACCTCATCACCGCCCGCACGGCCGAGGTGGCTCCCTGGCTCGCGTCGCACCGGGACGTCAATGCCCTGGACCTGACCGGCGCGGCCGGTGCGGAAGGTGTCGACTGGGGCGCACTCGAGGCGGCCGCGGCCGACACCATCAAGCGCGTCTACCGACCCGAGCTGCTCGATGGCGTGGCGGTCGAGCCCGACTGGTCCGCCCAGCCCGGCCTCGCGCGCCTCCGGGCCTTCGTCGAGACGAAGACGGTCTGGCACCCCAAGGGCCTCTGACCGGTGCACAGTTCCCTCGATCCAGAGCACAGCCCGGACCACCGAGAGCACGACTCCCACGATCGGGAGCGCAGTGCACCCGATCGCGGGGGCAGTACTCCGGATCGAGAGTGCGGGTCCTCGTACACGAGGGAGCGGGTCATCCTCGTCATGGGCCCCAGCGGGTCGGGCAAGAGCCGCATGTCGGCCCGCCTCAACGCGGCATACGGCTGGCCCATCGTCCGGCTGGATGACTTCTACCGCGAGGCCGACGACCCTGACCTACCCCGCTCGTCACTCGGTATCCCGGACTGGGACCACCCTGACTCGTGGAATGCGGGTGCCGCCGTCGCGGCCCTGCGCACCCTCGTGGATGAGGGGCAGGTGGAGGTGCCCCACTACGACATCGCCACCTCCCGGATCACCGGCAGCCACACGGTGACCGCCCGCCCGCAGGACCGGATCCTGGCCGAGGGGCTTTTCGCGGGGCGGCTCGTCGCGCCGCTCCGCTCCGAGGGCCTGCTCGCGGACGCCCTCTGCGTCCGGCGGAACCGATGGGTCACCTTCGGCCTGCGCCTCGCGCGCGACCTGTCGGAGCGGCGCAAGGCTCCGCACATCCTCATCCGTCGTGGGCTCCGGCTGCTGCACGACGAGCCCCGTGTCGTCGCCGAGGCGCGCGAGTACGGCGCTCGGCCGGTGCGCCCCAAGGGAGCACACTCCGCCCTGGCGTCGCACCTTCCCAAGTCCTGAGGGCCCGTCCGGCCAGGGCTTCGCTCCGTGGCGGTCGGCTGGTCGGTCAGCTCCGCTCAGGCAGGAGGGGGACGTAACCCGGCTTGATCACGTCGTTGATGATGGCCAGCCGCTCGTCGAACGGGATGAACGCCGACTTCATCGCGTTGATGGTGACCCACCGCAGGTCCTCGATGGTCCACTCGGCCTGTTCGGCGAGCAGGAGCGCCTCGCGGCTCGCGCTGGTGTGGCTCATCAGCCGGTTGTCGGTGTTGAGGGTGACCCGGAACAGCAGCCGCTTGAGCAGGCTGATCGGGTGCAGCGAGATGGAGAGGGCGGCACCGGTCTGGAGGTTGCTCGTGGGGCACATCTCGAGGGGGATGCGGCGGTCCCTGACATAGGCGGCAAGCCGGCCAAGTCGCACATCGTCGAGGTCCACCTCGACCAGGGCCCGGGGCTCGTCACGATGGGCCTCGAGCCACGTCGCGAAGGGCAGTCCCTCGACGGTGATGTCGTCGACGATCCGCACGCCGTGACCGAGACGGTCAGCACCACACCACTGGATGGCCTCCCAGATCGACGGCAGCCCGAACGCCTCTCCTGCGTGGATGGTGAAGTGCGCGTTCTCTCGGCGCAGGTACTCGAACGCGTCCAGATGACGGGTCGGGGGGTAGCCCGCCTCGGCACCCGCGATGTCGAACCCGGCGACCCCCTCGTCGCGATAGCGCACGGCGAGCTCGGCGATCTCCAGGGAGTTCGCGGCGTGGCGCATGGCGGTGAGCAGTGCGGTGACCCGGATCGGTCGGCCCGCCTCGGCGGCCTTGGCCTCGCCGTCCCGGAAGCCGGCGTTGACGACCTCGACAACCTCCTCGAGCGTCAGCCCTTGGCGCAGATGCTGCTCGGGTGCGTACCGGCTCTCGGCATAGACGACCCCATCCGCGGCGAGGTCCTGGGCGCACTCGCTCGCGACCCGGAAGAGTCCTTCCTTCGTCTGCATGACCGCGAGCGTCTGGTCGAACGTCTCGAGGTAGCGAGGCAACGATCCCGAGTTGGCGCTGTCGCGGAACCACCACCCGAGCGTCTCGGCATCGGTGCTGGGTAGCTCCTGATAGCCGATCTGGTCGGCGAGCTCGATGATCGTGGCCGGCCGCAGGCCCCCGTCCAGATGGTCGTGCAGGAGCACCTTGGGGGCGACGACCAGGACGTCGTCGCTCACGCCTCGTCCTCGCGGTTGACGCTGTCGTTGGTGAAGGCCGGCAGGCAGACCGAGACGTACTCAGCGCCCTGCTCGCCGCAGGAGTAGCGGACACGCTCTCCCCGGCGGGCAACGGCCGTCTGGCCGGCCTCCACGGTGAGCACGCCGTTGTCGTGCTCAACGAGGACCTGGCCACGGAGCACGACGGTGATCTCATCGAAGTCCGGCGTCTGCGCCGGCTCCGACCATCCAGCCGGAGCGACCATGTGGGCGACGGAGACCGAGGACCCGAGGTCGAGGTCTGGAGTCGTCACCGCCCCGACGTGTTCCTCGATGACCTTCCCGCCGGGGACTGGGATTCGCGTGGGTGCAGCGATGAGTTCAGGCACGGACCCACCCTACGCGGTGCCATCACGACGGACGCAGGCAAAGCCCGGGAACGCAAGAAGCGCCTCCCTCGACCGGAGTCGAGGAAGGCGCTTCTTGTTTGAAAGTGTGTCCGGCTGCGTCCTACTCTCCCACACCGTCACCAGTGCAGTACCATCGGCGCTGAAGGGCTTAGCTTCCGGGTTCGGAATGGGACCGGGCGTTTCCCCTTCGCTATGACAGCCGTAACGTTGTCGACCT
>DASSTN010000142.1:0-3792 GCA_035707905.1 Intrasporangium sp. | reverse complement strand
CACTACCCGCCCATCGACGTCCTCGGCTCCGTCTCGCGCGTCGCGACGAAGGTCAACCCGCCGGAGCGCACCTCCGCCGCGGCCGTCCTGCGCCGGGTGCTCGCGGCACGCCGCGCCGCACAGGACCTCATCGACGTCGGCGCCTACACGCGCGGGGCGAACCCCCTCGTCGACGCAGCCCTCGACCACTCCGGCGAGATCGAGGCGTTCCTGACCCAGCGAATCGACGACCGCACGGCCGCTGACGACGCCTGGGCCGCGCTCACCCGTCTCACGACGAGCCTCGGAGGACCCCAGTGACCGCATCGTTCCCCCTTGCAGGCCTGCTCCGGCTCCGCCGGCTGGAGGAGGACCGCGCCGGAGCCCGGCTCGGTGCCAGAACGGCCCACCTCAGGTCCCTTGCGGCCCAGGAGAGCCGGGCCCTCGCCGACGCCGAACAGATCCCGACGGACGTCGACAGCATGATCGCCCTCCGAGCCGTCGCCGCTGCCCGGGCCTCCTCGATGAGCATGCTCGGCGAGCTGCAGGCGCTGACCGCCACCGCCGAGGTCGAGTGCGCGGCGGCCCAACGCGAGTATGCCGCGGCCAGGGCCGGCACGGTCGGCCTCGAGAAGCTCGAGACGAGACACGCTGCCGCAGCTCAGGCCGCCGAGCTCGCCGCCGAGCAGGCTGTCCTCGACGAGCTGGGCGGAGCCGCACATCACCGCGCCCGCGGCGAGGGTGAGCGCCCGTGAGCCTGGTCGAGTCGATGGGCCGGATCCAGCAGATCCAGAGCACGCTCGAGCGGTTCGACCCCACGCTGGGCGCCCGCTCAGCGTCATACGGAACTGCCCCTGGCAAGGCGAGCGGCTCGAACGCGACCGCCTTCGCGGACACGCTTGCGGGCGTCCTCAGCCCGAGCGGGGCCGCAGGGTCGGGCGTCTCCTCCGGCGGCACCGGCGCGGTGACGGGGGAGCGGGTCGCTGCCGCGGCGCAGAAGTACGTCGGCGTGCCCTACGTGTGGGGTGGCACGGATCCACGCAGCGGGATGGACTGCTCAGGCTTCGTGCAGCGCGTCTACTCCGACCTCGGCATCGACCTGCCGCGCGTGGTGCGCGACCAGATGACGAAGGGCACCCCCGTTGTCTCGCTCGCCGAGGCTCGGCCGGGAGACCTCCTCGTGAGCCACGGCGGCGACCACATCTCCATCTACCTCGGTGGCGGCAAGGCCATCGACGCCCCGAGGCCGGGCCAGACCATCCAGGTCCGCGATGCCTGGGAGAAGGACTCGAACCTCACGGCGATTCGCCGGATCGTGCCGGACAGCACGGTCGGTCCTGGTGGTGGAGCCGCGGCGGCCCTGGCGACGAGCGCTCTCGACCCGACCCAACGCCGGTATGCACAGCTCATCGTCGATGAGGTCCGTGCGCGCGGCCTGCCGGCCCACGCGGCCGTCAACGCGATCTCCACTGCGCTGCAGGAGTCGTCGCTGCGGATGTACTGGAACCCCAAGGTCCCCGGATCCCAGGCGCTCGCACCGGACCGGTCCGCCGTGGGCACCGACGGCTACTCCGTCGGCCTGTTCCAGCAGCAGGTCAACGGCACCAAGTTCTCGTGGGGCACCGTCGCCGACGCCATGGACCCGCGCACGTCGACCCGGATGTTCCTCGACCGGCTCACCGCCCTCCCCGGCTGGCAGACCATGCCCGTAGCCGCCGCCGACCAGGCGGTCCAACGCTCCGCCTACCCGGACGCCTATGCGAAGTGGGAGCCGACCGCCCGGCAGATCGTCGCCGAGCTCTACGGGGGAGGTGCGTGATGCCAGTGACCGTGTCGAATGGATCGGGTTTCGTGGCAACGGTTCTCGGTGCTGTGGCGGGCTCGTCCTCCTCTGCGACGATGGATGATGACGGTCTCAGCGACTTCGCCGCGGCGCTCGCGACCCTCCAGGGCCAGCTGGCAGCCGGGGCGCAGGGCGGTACCACCGGTGCACCTGTGCCGGACGACGCACCTGATGACGATTCCACGTCGTCGCCCGACGAACAGAGCGAGCCAGCACCCCCTCAGATCGACAGTGCACTTTTCCCGATCGAGAGTTCGCCTTTCCTGATCGACAGTGCGGCTTTCCCAATCGACAGTGCAACTCTCCCGATCGAGGGTGCAGTGCCTCGAGTCAGCAGCGCGGCGCCGGCAGATGGCCGCGCCGACTCCCCGGTCGAGGGCGCAACCCCGACGATCGAGAGTGCAGGTTTTCCGATCGACCGTGCGGGTTTTCCGATCGACCGTGCGGTTTTTCCCATCGACAGTGCAGTACTACGAGCGGCGGCTAGTGACCCCGCGGTTCACGAGGCGGCACCAACTGCGCTCCCGTTCGGCAGGGGTGAACTGTCGATTGGGAATGGCGCACTCTCGATTGGGAATGGTGAACTGTCGATCGGGAATGGTGAACTGTCGATCGGGAATGGCGCACTCTCGACCGGGAATGGTGAACCCTCGATGGGGGGAGCCGGCGCAGGGGCCGCTGGGCTGCCCGCAGCCCCTGGCGGGGTCAGCGCCGTGGCGTCCACCCTTGCGGCAACCGGGCCGGTCCTCCGAGAGGAACCACGGGCGACATCCCCGGTGCAGGAGGCGGCCAGCCCCATGGCGGCGCTGCACGCCCCCGTCGCCCCCGCCTCACGTGGTGCGACGAGTGGATCGACAGCGGTCGCCGCCGTCGCAGTGCCACCGGGCTTCGCCGCCCAGCTCACCCGGCCCATGGTCAGCCTCGCCGCCGGGCCGCCAGGGGAGCATGTCGTCACGATTCGCGTCACGCCGGAGAACCTGGGACCCGTGACCGTGCGGGCGCACATCGGGGCGGACGGCGTGCGGATCGAGCTCTTCGCGCCCACCGATGTCGGCCGCGCAGCCGTCCAGGCCGTTTTGCCCGACCTTCGTCGCGACCTCGCCGGCACCGGCCTCGAGGCGAGTCTGGACCTGTCCGACCGTGGTGCCCCACCCCAGGACCCGTCGACGGCCGAGGATCCCGGACACCGCGGTGGGGGAGCGAGGCCTGACGAAACCGGTAGCGGCGTCGCGCACCTCACCTCGACATCGCGAAGAACGGGGTCGGCGCAGCTGCTGTCCCTGACCCCCTCCACTCGTCTCGACGTCCTCGCCTAGGAAAGGAAGCGCATGCCAACCAACCCCGTCGGCGCAGTCGGATCGACGAGCCTGACGTCGGCCGCCCCGGTGCGTCAGCCGAAGCAGGTGATGGACTCGTCAGTGTTCATGAGCCTGCTCGTCACCCAGCTGCAGAACCAGGACCCGAGCTCGCCCATGGACACGAACGCCATGATCGGGCAGACCACCCAGCTCGCCATGATGGAGAAGCTCGGCCAGCTGGCGACGGACAGCACGCAGGGCCTGAACATCCAGCAGCGTGCGGCCGCCGCTGCCCTCATCGGCAAGGCGGTGACCTACCGAGCCGCCGACGGCACCATCGCGACAGGTACCGCCAGCGCTGTGTCCTACGCCGGCCCCGTCCCGACCGTCACGGTAGGCACCGCCTCCATCCCGTTTGACGCGATCTCCGGGGTCACCGACATCTGACCCTGTCGCTCACTCCTTCACCTGCCCGTCCCACCGCCTCCAGAAAGGCACCACCATGCTTCGCTCGCTCTACTCCGGCATCTCGGGCCTCCGGGCCCACCAGACCATGCTCGACGTCACGGGCAACAACATCGCCAACGTCAACACGGCCGGCTTCAAGGGCTCCTCGACCCAGTTCCAGGACACGCTCTCGCAGCTGACCCAGGCGGCGGCCGGCCCGCAGCC
>DASSTN010000141.1:0-12071 GCA_035707905.1 Intrasporangium sp. | reverse complement strand
CAGAAAGGGGCCCTGTTCCTCGCCCTCATGACCAGACCGGAGCTCCTCGTGCTCGACGAGCCATCCAGTGGGCTCGACCCCATGGTCCAGCGGAGATCAGCCGTCACGACCTCGTCGACCTCACCTGCGTCGAGGCGGAGCTGGAGGAGACGTTCATGGCCTACTACGCGAAGGAGAAGGCCGATGTTGCGTGACGTGCTCCTCAAGACCCTGCGTGACCAGCGCCGGTCGTATGCCGCTTGGTCCCTGAGCGTGGTCCTCCTGGTCGCGATGTACGTCGCCCTGTGGCCCAGCATCCGCGACCAGCCTCCATGCAGGACTTCCCGGACCTGATGCCGCAGGCTCTGCGGAACCTCTTCGCGATGTCCGGGGCGGACATGTCGACGCCGACGGGCTACATCCAGGTCGAGTTCCTCTCCTTCATGGGCCCGATCTTCGTCATCCCCTAGGCAGTGCTCGCCGGCTCTGCGGCCGTGGCGGGCGAGGAGGACCGTCGCACGCTCGACCTGCTGCTGGCGACGCCCGTGCCGAGGAGCCGAATCGTCGTCGAGAAGGCCGCCGCGATGGTCCTCGGCACTCTTGGACTCGCGGCACTGCTCGGTGTCGCGCTCGTCGTCGAGGGAGCCATGGTGGGCATGGACCTGCCGGCGGCCAGGGTGGCAGCTGCGATGCTCCACCTCGGACTGCTCGGCCTCGTCTTCGGCGCACTCTCGCTGCTGATCGGTGCGGCGACCGGGAGGCTGGCGCTCAGCCGAGGCGTGCCGGCCTTCGTCGCCGTCCTCGCCTATGTCGTCAACGGGCTCGGCGGCCTGGTGTCGTGGCTGCAGCCGTTCCAGAAGGTGTCGCCCTTCTACCAGTACGCGGGCCATGACCCGCTGCGTGCGGGCGTCTCCTGGGTCGGCATTGCTGTCGCAGCCGGCACGATCGCGCTCCTGGTCCTTGGCGGCGCGCTGGCGTTCGAGCGGCGGGACGTTGCGGCATAGGTCCGGCTGCCGTCCCACTCTCTGGGAAACCCCTTGTGGGCCGCCGGAGCGCGCGTACCTTGGAGGACATGACGCGGCGTCAGGTACTCATCCTTATCCGCCGCGGCGAGTCCAGGTAGTCAGCGACCTCGCCGCGGAGATCCCGCGCATCCCTCCGACGCTGACTGGCTCGCCCGCAAAGGGCTCGAGCCTCCGGACCATCAACCACACGTGCACCAGAACAGGGACTGATCATCATGAGCGAAGAAGCACAGGCCGCCCGCCGGGCACTGCAGGAGAGCATGGACCTGCGGGACCAGGGGCATAGCGACGAGTGAGCCAAGGACGTCTCGTCGACGACGGGGTGAGGACCCGACCGAGCGCTAGCGAGGGAGGCCCGGAGCCTCGAGGAGATGAGACGGAAAACCTGAGGAAACGAGCGAGGAACGAGCGAGGCCCGGAGGCCCGATTCGGCTCGCTCGTCCATCAGCACCGACGAGTGAGTGACCCTCACCAACGAACGAAGGGCTCGGCCGAGTTGGCCGGGCCCTTCGTCATGTTCGGCAAATGAGATGCCGATTCCACATCACAAGACGAGTCCTAGGCTGTGACCCATGCCAGACGCAGACCGCACCGACTCCCTGTCCATCGCCGTCATCGGGGGCGACGGCATCGGTCCTGAGGTCGTGACCGAGGGCCTGAAGGTCCTCGACGCGATCGGCGGGTCAGGGGGTCCCAAGGTCTCGACGACCGACTACGACCTCGGCGCGCAGCGCTGGCACCGGACCGGCGAGACCCTCCCCGAGGGCGTCGTCGACGAGCTTCGCCAGCACGACGCCATCCTCCTCGGTGCGATCGGCGACCCGAGCGTCCCCTCCGGCGTGCTCGAGCGCGGCATCCTGCTGCCGCTGCGCTTCGCCCTCGACCACTACGTCAACCTCCGCCCGGCCAAGCTCTACCCGGGGGTGGCGAGCCCCCTCGCCGTCGACCGGGTCGCCCCGAACGGGATCGACTTCGTCGTCGTCCGCGAGGGCACCGAAGGGCCCTACGTCGGCAACGGCGGCGCGGTACGCGTCGGCACGCCGGCCGAGATCGCGACCGAGGTCAGCGTCAACACCCGATATGGCGTCGAGCGCGTCGTCCGCGACGCCTTCGCCCGCGCCCAGGCCCGGCCGCGCAAGCACCTCACGCTCGTGCACAAGCACAACGTCCTCACCCACGCCGGCCACCTGTGGCGGCGCACCGTCGAGGAGGTGGGTGCCGAGTTCCCGGACGTCGAGACCGCCTACCAGCACGTCGACGCCGCCACGATCTTCCTCGCCACCGACCCCGGCCGGTTCGACGTCATCGTCACCGACAACCTCTTCGGCGACATCATCACCGACCTCGCCGCGGCCATCGCCGGCGGCATCGGCCTCGCCGCGTCGGGCAACATCAACCCCGACCGCACGACGCCGAGCATGTTCGAGCCGGTCCACGGGTCGGCTCCCGACATCGCCGGGCAGGGCAAGGCCGACCCGACCGCCACGATCCTGTCGGTCGGCATGCTGCTCGCCCACCTCGGCCGCGACGCAGAGGCATCCCGGGTCGATGCCGCCGTAGCGGCCGACCTCGCCGAGCGTGGTGACACCACGCGCACGACCGCACAGGTCGGCGACGCCATCGCGTCGCGTCTCTGAGCGCACAACAGTTCAGCCGTATGCCGCTCACCCCACTTCTCTAGTCGGGGGTGCACGGGGGCGGAGCCCCGGTGGGTCGGCATACGGCTCCTCCTCTCTCCTTTCCTCTCGCTCGGCCGGCTTCGCCGTCTCAACATGTGGGCGGTAGCCTGACGACGATCACTGCCGATCCCCTGGAGGCTCCCCATGACGGACACCATGTCCACCCGCTCCGCGCTCTCCTTCGAAGTGAAGCGCCGCCCCGACCCCGCCCAGGCCGAGACGATCGCGAAGGTCCACGAGAACCCGGGGTTCGGCAAGACCTTCACCGATCACATGGTCGTCATCGACTGGTCGGCTGACGGAGGGTGGACCGGCGCGCGTGTCCAGCCGTACGGGCCCTTCCAGCTCGACCCGGCGGCCGCAGTCCTGCACTACGGGCAGGAGATCTTCGAGGGGATGAAGGCCTACCGGCACAGCGACGGCTCGGTCTGGACCTTCCGCCCCGAGGCCAACGCTGCCCGGTTCGCCAACAGCGCGAAGCGCCTCGCCCTGCCCGTGCTCGAGCCCGACGACTTCATCGAGTCGCTTCGCCAGCTCGTCGCCGTCGACAAGGACTGGGTGCCGGATCCGGGCGAGAGCGGTGAGAAGAGCCTCTACCTACGGCCATTCATGTTCGCCTCCGAGGCGTTCCTCGGCGTGCGGCCGGCCAAGGAGGTCACCTACGCGGTCATCGCCTCGCCGGCTGGTGCCTACTTCTCCGGTGGGCTCAAGCCGGTGAACCTCTGGATCTCGACCCAGTACGCCCGTGCCGGTGCAGGGGGCACGGGCGCCGCCAAGTGCGGCGGCAACTACGCCTCGTCCCTGGCCGGGCAGCTCGAGGGCATGGAGCACGGCTGTGACCAGGCCGTCTTCCTCGACTCCTCGTCGCACACCTACATCGAGGAGCTCGGCGGGATGAACCTCTTCCTCGTCTACAAGGACGGGCGCATCGTCACACCGGAACTGACCGGCTCGATCCTCGAGGGCGTGACCCGCAGCTCGATCCTCGAGCTCGCCAAGGAGGAGGGCCTGAAGCCCGAGGAGCGGCGCGTGCCCATCCAGGAGTGGAAGGACGCCGCCGCGAGCGGTGACCTGTCCGAGGTCTTCGCCTGCGGGACGGCTGCCGTCATCACCCCCGTCGGCGAGCTGCGGTGGGAGGGTGGCTCGTGCGACCACCGCGCCGAGGGCCACGAGGACACGATCGCGACGAAGCTGCGCACCAAGCTGCTCGACATCCAGTACGGCCGCGCCGAGGACACCCACGGCTGGATGACCCGGCTGGCCTGACCGGCGTGGACCGGCCCAGGCTCGTCGCGACCGACCTCGACGGGACGCTGTTGCGCTCGGACGGTTCGTTGTCCGAGCGCACCGCGAAGGTTCTCGTCGAGGTGGAGGAGGCAGGGATCGAGGTCGTCTTCGTGACGGCCCGGCCGCCTCGCTGGCTCGACCCGCTGGCCGACGCCGTCGCCGGGCACGGGACGGTGATCTGCGGCAACGGTGCTTTCGTCTATGACGTGGGGACGCGGACGGTGCTGTCGGCCAACGGCTTCGACGAGGCTGTCGTGCGCTCCCTCGTGTCGGACGTCCGGGCCGCGGTGCCCGATGTGGCCTTCGCCGCGGAGCGGGCCTCGGGGCTGTGGTTCGAGGCCGGGTTCGTGCACGACCCGCTCCACCCGATCCCCGCGGATGCCGTCGAGGCGCCGATAGAGCAGCTCGCCGGGGAGCCGGTCGGCAAGCTGCTGGCGCGGTCGCGCTCGGTGCCGGCCGAGGCCTTCCTCGAACGGGTCAGCGCCATCGTCGGGGAGCGGGCCAGCTTCGCGTACTCCGGCGCCGGCGGCCTCGCCGAGATCAATGCAGCCGGGGTCACCAAGGCCGTCGTGCTCGAGCGCTGGGCCGGCGAGCTGGGGATCGGTCCCCAGGAGGTCTGGGCCTTCGGTGACATGCCGAACGACCTGCCGATGCTGACGTGGGCTGGTGTGGGCTGGGCCGTGGCCAACGCACACCCGGACGTCCTGGCCGTGGCCGACGCCCACTGCGGCAGCAACGACCAGGACGGTGTGGCGCTGGCCCTCGAGCCACTCCTCGAGGGCCAGCCGCGTGCTTGAGGGCCAGGCTCAGCCCTTGGACGCAGTCGCGGTCTGCCAGGCCGACTCGAAGGCGGTCGTGATCTTCGCGTAGCCGCTCGTGTTGGGGTGCTTGCAGTCGAAGAAGTCGCCGGCTCCGAGCTTGCCGAACACCTCGGCCGGCACCGCACCATGCGCGGCCGACAGGTTCCGGATGATGCCGTTCAACCCCTTGCCATACGGGGTCGGTAGGGCCTCCAGGACGTAGTTGGCAGCGTCGCCGTACTGGGCGTAGCCGCAGTAGGGAAGCGGGTTGAAGTAGGTCATCGTGATGATCGGGGTGGCTGGGCCGGCAGCAGCCCGAGGCCGAGTGAGGATCCGGTCGTAGTTGCCAATGAAGGTGCCCAGTGCCGCTTGGACCTGGGTGAGGTCACCCGTCTGCGCTGCGACCTGGAAGGCGTCGAAGATCTCGTTGCCACCGACCGTCAGGGTCACGACCTCCACGTCGTCACGCGGGTTGGCGCTCCCTTGAGGTAGGCGCGCAGAGGCGTGACGTAGCCGTTCTGCCTCCACAGGGCCACTTGGGCCCAGTAGACGTCGATGTCGCTCGGCGCAGCGGAGTTCTGCCCATTGGCGACGGAGTCGCCCAGGGCGAGGTAGAGCGGCAGCCCCGGCGGCGGCTGCGGGGGAGCCGCCACGGCGGCCGCCCCACCTCCTCCGGCAAGGACGAGAGCGGTGGCGGCCAGCAGCCGCATGAGTCACTTCATGTGAGCCTCCCGAGTCGAGAAGATCACTCCACGCTAGGAGCCTCATGCCCGGTATGCCGGCCGATTGCCGGGACCGGCCCCCGCCGGGCGGTGAGAACCGACACGGACCTTCGGCCCTTCCGTGCGGCGCCAGCCTCGTTCGTCCGGCGTCGACCGTCGAAGGGCCCCGTCCCGATCTGGAATCCACCATCCGGACGCCACATCCGCCTTGCGGCCACTGGGCCTACAGTGTCGCTCGTGATGAAGCATCTCGCGGCAACCGCCACGCTCATTATCGCCTAGCGCGACGAGAGACCCTCGTCGCGCAGACCTCCCGAACCCTGGGGGGTCTTTTTGTTTCCCGACCCACCCACGAGGGAGACGCCGCAAGGCCGACCGGGCTGAGCGGCATACGAGAAGAGCACCGAGAACCGAGGACCAGAGGGACAGAGCATGGAAGCGCTCCACGTCTACGACACCACCCTGCGCGACGGCGCACAGCAGGAGGGGCTCAACCTCTCCGTGTCGGACAAGCTCGCCATCGCGGGCCTGCTCGACGAGCTGGGCGTCGACTTCATCGAGGGTGGGTGGCCGGGTGCCAACCCGAAGGACACGGAGTTCTTCGAGCGGGCCGGACGAGAGCTGCGGCTCGAGCGGGCGACGCTCGTGGCGTTCGGGGCGACGCGCCGGGCCGGCTCGTCCGCCGCCGCGGACCCGCTCGTGCAGGCCCTGCTCGAGGCCGGCACCCCGGTCGTCTGCCTCGTCGCCAAGTCACATGTCCGGCACGTCGAGGAAGCCCTGCGGACCACGCTCGAGGAGAACCTCGAGATGATCCGAGACACGGTGAGCCACCTCGTGGCCCGGGGCCGCCGGGTCTTCCTCGACGCCGAGCACTTCTTCGACGGCTGGCACCTCGACCGCGACTACGCGCTCCGGGTCGTCCGCACCGCGCACGAGGCGGGCGCCGAGGTCGTCGTCCTGTGCGACACGAACGGTGGGATGCTCCCGCACCAGGTCGAGCAGGTCGTCGCCGACGTCATCGTCTCGACGGGAGCGCGCGTCGGCGCGCACTGCCACAACGACACGGGCTGCGCCGCGGCCAACTCGGTGGCGGCCGTCCGAGCCGGCGCCACCCACGTGCAGGGCACCGTGAACGGCTACGGCGAGCGCACCGGCAACGCCGACCTGGTCACGGTGGCCGCGAACCTCCAGTTCAAGCTCGGCCTCGACGCGCTCGACCCCGACGCCTTCCGGCAGGCCATGCCGATCGCGCACGCGATCAGCGAGGTCACCAACGTCCCGGCCTACAGCCGGCAGCCGTATGTCGGCGCGAGCGCCTTCGCGCACAAGGCGGGCCTGCACGCGAGCGCCCTCAAGGTCGACCCCGACCTCTACCAGCACATGGACCCGTCCCTCGTCGGCAACGGCATGCGCACGCTCGTCTCCGACATGGCGGGCCGGGCGAGCATCGAGCTCAAGGCGCGCGAGGCGGGTCTCGACGTCTCGGGCCGCCCCGACGTCGTCGCCTCCGTGCTGGCCGAGGTCAAGGACCTCGAGCTGCAGGGCTGGACCTTCGACGCGGCCGACGCCTCGGTCGAGCTGATGCTCCGCCGCGCGCTCGAGCCCGGCTGCACGGACTACTTCGCGGTCGAGTCGTGGCGGGTCATCACCGAGGCGACCGCCTCCGGCGAGGCCATCTCCGAGGCGACCGTGAAGCTGTACGCCGACGGGCGGCGCACCATCGCGACCGGTGAGGGCAACGGGCCGGTGAACGCGCTCGACCATGCGCTGCGCCAGGCGATCGCAGTGGCCTACCCGGAGATCGAGAAGCTCGAGCTGATCGACTTCAAGGTGCGCATCCTCGATGCCTCGCACGGCTCCGACGCCGTCACCCGGGTGCTGATCGAGACCTCGGACGGCGAGACCTCCTGGAACACGATCGGGGTCGCCGCCAACATCATCGAGGCGTCGTGGCGCGCCCTCGTCGACGGGCTGGTGCACGGCCTGGTCCGCCAGGGCGTCCCGATCCGCTGACCCGATCCGGGTTGGGCGCCGATGCTCTGCCGGTCTTCCGAGTGCCCGGAGCGCTGCCGGCGAGCACACTGGGGGACATGCCCGTCCCCACCGCACCTCAGTGGTTCGGAGTCGTGCTCGACTGCCCCGATGCCTCCGAGCTCGCCCACTTCTACCAGCGACTCACCGGATGGCGGCTCTTCAAGGACACGCCCGAGTGGGCGACCCTCGCGCCCGATGAGACGTCCGGCTACAACCTCGCCTTCCAGCAGGAGCCCAACTACGTCCGCCCGACCTGGCCGAGCCGGCCGGGTGAGCCGATCATGATGCTGCACCTCGACCTGCAGGTCGGCGACCTCGATGCGGCGGTGAAACATGCGACGGGCCTCGGCGCCGAGCTCGCCGAGCACCAGCCGCAGGAGGACGTGCGGGTCATGCTCGACCCGGCGGGTCACCCGTTCTGCCTCTACCTCGACGGGGACGACTCGAGCGACGGCACCTGACCGAGCACCCCGTCGAGGGCGTGGAGCAGGCGGCGGCGCAACCGCTGGCCGCGCTCGCTGAAGCGGCGCTGCGCCGCGACGTACTCCGCCTTGCCGTCGGGCGTCTCGATCGGGATGGGCTCGTAGCCGAGCTCACGCAGGTCGTACGGCGCCGCCCGCATGTCGAGCTCCCGGATCTCCCTGGCCAGCTCGAAGCAGTCGATGACCAGCTCGCTCGGCACGGCGGGCGAGAGCTTCATCGCCCACTTGTAGAGGTCCATCCCCGCGTGCAGACAGCCCGGCTGTTCGTATGCCGCCTGGCTGGCTCTCGTGGGACGCAGCGCGTTGCGCGGGGCCGCGTCCGCCGTGAAGAACCGGTAGGCGTCGAAGTGCGAGCAGGCGAGCTGGTGCGACTCGACGACCGCGTCGGTTCCCTCCTGCCCGAGCCGCAGTGGCCACCCCGAGTGCCGGACCTCGTCCTGGCCGAGCCGATAGACCATCGCCCACTCGTGCAGTCCGAAGCACCCGAACCGGCCGGGGCGGTCAGCGGTTCGCGCGAGGAGGTGGTGCACGAAGCGCACCGTGTCTCCGCGCGCCTCGAGGAACGCCTCGAGGTCCACCCACACGAGGTCGCCACTGGTCCGGTAGAAGCGCCAGTTCCGTTGCGGCGCAAGGCCTCCGCATGAGAGTGCCACGCCGGCTCCGAAATGCCAGCGTCGCAGTTGCGCGGGCGTCCACGAGTAGTAGGTGAACAGGAAGTCCTCGACCGGGTGCTTGCGGCCGTCGGCGCGGCGGGCCCGGTGGCCCGCGGTGAGCTCGTCGACGCGGGCCTCGTGGGCAGCGGTCGCGCGGCGCCACTCCGCCTCGGTCAGGATCTCCACCCGACAAGGGTAGGTGCGCGCGTGGCGGGAGTGACGGGGTGATCACTCGACGGGAGGGGGAGCAGGGCTGGGTCTTCGTCGAGTGATCGCTGGGTCCCGTTCGTCACGGGCCCGTCTGGGGCGGTCAGCGGGACACGGACGCCTCTCTAGACTTAGCCCCGTGCGCATCGCGAGGTACACGACCGGGGACGACCCGGCATACGGCATCGTCCAGGGCGACCCGGGTAACGAGGTGATCACCCCGCTCGCCGGCGACCCGCTCTACGTCGGGTTGCAGCCGTCAGGTGCCGGCCCGGTCATGCTCGAGGACGTCCGGCTCCTCGCGCCCGTCATCCCGCGGTCCAAGATCGTCGCCATCGGCAAGAACTACGCGGACCACGCCAAGGAGATGGGCGGTGACGTGCCGGACGAGCCACTGATGTTCTTCAAGCCGAACACGGCGGTCGTCGGTCCGTTCGACCCCGTCGTCCTGCCGCACGGCAGCAAGGAGATCTCCTACGAGGGGGAGCTGGCCGTCGTCATCAAGACGATCACCAAGGGCGTCAAGGCCGAGAACGCGGCCGAGTGCATCTATGGGTACACGATCGCCAACGACGTGACGGCCCGTGACTGGCAGCGTCGCGACGACCAGTGGGCCCGGGCCAAGAGCTTCGACACGAGCTGCCCCCTCGGTCCGTGGATCGAGACCGAGCTCGACCCGTCCGACCTCTCGCTCACGACGACCCTCGACGGCGAGGTGCGTCAGGACGGCCGGACCTCCGACATGGTCCACGGCATCGGCGCGCTCATCGAGCACATGTCGGCGGCGTTCACGCTGTTGCCGGGGGACGTCATCCTGACCGGCACGCCGGCCGGTGTGGGGCTCGTCGAGGCGGGCCAGCAGGTGACCGTCGAGATCGAGGGCATCGGCTCCCTGACGAACACGTTCGTCCGACGCTGAGCACTAGGCTGGCCCGTTGTGACCGACTCGACTGATGCCCGTATGCCGCTGACCCCCGTCCCCGACGACAGCCAGGTCGAGGTCCGGCCGGCCCCGCAGGCGCGGCGGAGCACTTCGGACGGCTCTGGGCCGGTGCGGACCCGGGTGGCCCCCTCCCCGACGGGCGACCCGCACGTGGGCACCGCCTACATGTCGCTCTTCAACCTCGCGTTCACCCGTCAGCAGGGCGGCCAGTTCGTGCTTCGGGTCGAGGACACCGACCGGGCACGGTTCCGCGAGGACAGCGAGGCGCAGCTCTACGACACCCTCGACTGGCTCGGCCTGCACTGGGACGAGGGCCCGGACATCGGTGGGCCTTTCGCCCCCTACCGGCAGTCGGAGCGGCTCGACACCTACCGGCCCTTCGTCGACAAGCTGCTCGAGGACGGGCACGCGTACTACTGCTGGTGCTCCAAGGAGCGCCTCGACCAGATGCGCGAGATCCAGCAGAAGACGAAGCAGCCCACGGGCTACGACCGGCTCTGCTACGGCAAGACCCGGGAGGAGCGGGCGCAGCTGCCCGGCTTCACCGAGACGCCGGTCGTGCGGATGCTGATCCCCGACGACGTCCCGCTGACCTTCGATGACATCATCCGCGGCAAGGTCTCGGCGCCGCGGCCCGACGACCAGGTGATCCTCAAGGCGGACGGCTTCCCGACCTACCACCTCGCCGTCGTCGTCGACGACCACCTGATGCGGATCACCCACGTGGTCCGGGGCGAGGAGTGGATCAGCTCCACGCCGAAGCACATCCTGCTCTACCGGTGGTTCGGCCTCGAGCCACCCAAGTGGGCCCACATGCCGCTGCTGCGGAACACCGACAAGTCCAAGATCTCCAAGCGCAAGAACCCCGCGGCCCGGCTCACCTGGTTCCGAGAGCAGGGCTACCTGCCCGAGGCGCTCGTCAACTTCCTTGCCCTGCTTGCCTACCCCCCGCAGCAGGACGCGGAGGGCAACGACGTCGAGGTCTTCACCTTCGAGGACTTCTCCAAGAGCTTCGACTGGGCCAAGGTCAACCCGATCGGCCCGATCTTCGACCTCAAGAAGCTCGAGTGGCTGAACGGGGTCTACATCCGCTCGCTCGAGGTCGGCGAGCTCGCCTCGCGGCTGCTGCCCTACCTCGAGGAAGCCGGCGTCCTCTCCGGCGACCCCTCGCTCGGTGAGCTCGCCCGGCTCAAGGCGGTCACGGAGCTGATCCAGACGCGCATGGCGCTGCTCAGCGAGGCACCGCCCCTCGTCGGCCCGTTCTTCGTCGCCGACGACCAGCTCGAGATCCAGGAGGACGCGCGGGCGCAGCTCAAGGACGACGCGGCCCAGGTCCTCGACGAGGCGATCCGGGTGCTCGGCGACATCGACGACCACGGCACCGGCGTGCTCGGCACCGGCAGCGGCTGGAACGCGGCGGGCATCGAGGCGGCCCTCCGCTCCGCGATCGTCGAGGGACTCGGCATCAAGCCGCGGTTCGCCTTCGGGCCGCTCCGCACGGCCGTGTCCGGCGCCCGGGTCTCGCCGCCGCTCTTCGAGTCCATGGAGATCCTCGGCAAGAGCTCGACCCTGAACCGGCTCCAGGCCCTTCGCGACTCGCTCTGACCTGATGACCCTCACCGACGTCTGGCCGGTGCGCGGCATCGAGCTGCGCCACCGGGGCCTCGAGCTGCGGCCGATGACCGAGGCCGACCTGCCCGGCATCGTCGAGCGGCTGCCGGACGACCTGGAAATGGACCCGACGCTGCCCCGGTATGGCGCTCGCGACGCGGGTGCTGCCCGTGCGGCCGCGCTCGTGCAGGGCTACTGGCGCTCCATGGGAGGGTGGTCGCCGCAGGACTGGGCGCTGCCCTTCGTCGTACGGCTCGACGGTGAGGTCGTCGGGGCGCAGGTGCTCGAGGGGCCTGCGGACTACGGCGAGCAGCGGGTCGTCGACTCGTCCTCGTGGCTCTTGCAGGAGCGCCGGGGCCAGGGACTCGGCACGCTCATGCGCGCTGCGGTCCTCGAGCTGGCCTTCGGGCATCTCGGCGCGGTCGCAGCCATCAGCTCCGCCTACGTGGAGAACGCCGCGTCGCTCGGCGTCTCGCGCCGGCTCGGCTATGCCGACACCCACACGTCCGTCCTCGAGCACAACGGTCGTCAGCTCCAGCACCTACGCCTCGAGCGGGACACCTGGCGCGAGTCGGGCCGGGGCCGAGCGGTCACCGTGAGCGGGGTCGCGCCGGCCCTGCCCTGGTTCGGGCTGGGGGACGAGCGTGAC
>DASSTN010000140.1:0-11521 GCA_035707905.1 Intrasporangium sp. | reverse complement strand
GTCACCCGCCCGGGTCACCGTCACCCGATCGCCCGACGTGAGCCCGCTCTCGGCGACGGTGGCGCGGGGGTCGAGCCCGCGCATGTCCTGGTCGACGAGGGCGAGCGTCATCGGCTGGTCGCTCCCGAGCACCGTCGAGCGGTGCGGGTCGGCCTTGGCCAGATAACCCGCGAGGTCACCGACCGTCGTCGCGGAGTCGGTCGTCGCGACGAGGTCGGTCTCCCGGTCGCCCGTGCGGAGGACGAACTTCAGCTTCACGTGTCGCCCCTTCTCGATCTCTTGGTATGCCGCTGAGCTCGCTTCCGCTCACGCCGCAGCGTCGCGCTGCTCAGCACTCCACCACCCGACGGCTTGCGGCCCCCGCTCGGCAGTGGCCCTCTCGAGCGTCCGTTGCCTCCCGAGGGTTTGGTGCGATGGCGAGCGGACCGGGACGTCACGCGCGGTGCCGGACCCAGCGGCATACCGCCCCTGCTGTTCCCGGCCCGGTTGTTGCGCCTGCCATCGCCTGCACCGCCACCGCCCCTGTGCTTCGGGTCGTTGGCGCGCCGGAAAGTGCCTAGCGACAGGTCGGCTCGGAGGCGTTGCCACCAGTTGCTCTGCGCGCGAAGGCGTTTGCGGGCGGTCTCGACGTCCGTCCAGAAGGCGGCAACGTCCTCCTCGGTCGGCTCTGCGAGGTTGAAGACGTGCGCGTCCGCCGAGCGGGCGAGCGGGACGAGGGCGAGGGCGCGGCGGCGCTCGAGCACCGGGTCCGGGCTCTCGTCGACCACCCGCGCGGGCGCCCCCATGACGGCACCGTCGACGACGGGGCTGGGACGCTCGGCCGCCGGTCCGGTCAGGTGCAGCTCCAGGGCATGCGCCTGCTCGAGACGGGTTCCCCGAGCCGGCAACGGGATTCGCAGGTCGTGGGCGGTGTCGATGATCTCCCGCCACCCCCCGGTCACTTGGGTCGCCGGCGTGCCTGAGGTCCGACGACGTCGGCGACGGAGCACCTTGGCGAGCCTGATCGCTCCATGTACCAGCAGGAGGAGCAGGACCGGGCCACCGACGAAGAAGATGAGCCAGCGCAACCAGTCGGGCCAGTTGTCCGGGTTGAGCGGGTTGTCGTCGTCCTTGTGCGGCCGGTTGAGCTGCGTCGCGTTCTGCGCCTGGTCCGGCCCCTGCAGGACGCTGGGCGGGTTCTGCGCCGCGGGGGGCGGCACCTGGACGCCGGTCTTCTTCTCCTCCGACTTGCGGATGACCTGGTCCGGTTGCTTGTTGTAGTCCGGCAGGAACTCCTTGGGCAGGACCGGCTGCCACGTGCCGGCCGCGGTGCGGACCTCGACCCAGGCGTGCACGTCCTTGCCCTTGACCGCCCCGTCGGCCGCGGGGATCGCGCCGAGGACGACGCGGGCCGGGATCCCCAGCCGGTTCGCCGCGAGCGCGAGCCCCGATGCGTACTGCTCGTCGTTGCCGGCGAGCTGCGTCGACTTGAAGAAGGTCGCCATCCTGGCCAGGGAGTGCCCGGGCAGGAAGACGTTCTGGTAGGTCCCCGGCGGACCACCGTCGGTGTAGGCGCCGTCCTGGAGCGACTTCGCCATCGCGACGACCTGCGCCCACGGGTCGTCCGCGGACCGGGTCCACTGCTCGACCCGGTCCTCGAGGAAGGTGAGCGGCTGGGTGTCGACGAGCGACCCGGAGTCGAGGTCGACCTGCTTCGGCAGGCTTCCGGTCCCGGACGGCAGCCGGGCGGTGACGGTGTAGCGGTCCCCGGCGGCGAGCCGGACCGGCAGGACGCCGGTGTTCGTGTCGATGTTGAACCGGAGGTCGCGGCGCAGGGCGTCCGCGCGTCCGCCGGAGAAGTCGATGCCCGTCACGTCACCGATCGTCGGGAGCCAGACGTCGTCGTATCCGCCGGCCGGGACGGTGATGGTCGCCCGCACCTCCTCGCCGACCGCGTCCGGCGAGGCGATGTGGCTGCCGACCTTGCGGAAGCCCGAGCCCTCGTTGCCGTCGCCCTCGTTGGCGAGGTTGCCGGCGCCCCACACCATGCCGTCGTAGGAGTCGAGCGTGGCGAAGCGGATCGGCGTCCCTGCGGGGAGGCCCTGGACCGTCAGCAGCGTCTCGTCCCACCGCTCGGCCGGGTTCGGCTTCGTGTACTGGCGGAAGCCGGCCAGCGGGCTCGGGTAGCGCGACACGTCGAAGGGCGGGACGAGCCCGGTCCGCAGCACCGTCCGGTCGGCGTCGTCGGCTCCCGGCAGGTGCGGTCCGACGAGGAACCCGCCGGTGGTCGCGAGGCCGAGCAGCACGGCGGTCGTCACGCTGCGTGTGGTGCGGCCGGCCCCGTTCTGCAGTGCCGGGCGGTTGCGGTTGCTCCGCAGCGCGGCCCAGCCGATCGCGGCGAGGGAGAAGGTCGCCCCCTGGAGCGCGTACGACGCCGGAGTGAGCGTGCCGAGGACGATCGAGGCGACGAGGAGGGCGATCGGTGCCACGAGCGCGACGAGCGCACCCGGCCAACGCCGCGAGACGCCATACGTGAGGGCGGCGCCGACGAGCCCGAAGAGGAAGGGCAGTGCCAGGTAGGGGCCCTCGGAGTCGACCGGCGGCAGGGCGGTGAGCAGCTCCTTCCACCCGGGCACCGCGGCATGCGCGAGCGTGCGGAAGGTCGTCACCGAGGGCAGCACGCCACCGATGAGGTCCTCCCGGACGGCGAGCGGACCGGCCAGCAGCAGGTAGGCCGCGGCGACGGCGAGCCCCGTGACGAGCCCGGGCCACCGGAACGTCGCGCCGACGTGCGCGATGAGCAGGCCGATGCTGACGCCGGCGAGGCCCACCCACAGCCAGGCGAGGCCGAAGAAGGTCGTGCGGAAGCCGATGAGCCCGAGGACGACGAGGACGACAGCGAATCCGGCGTCGACGAGCTGCGGAGTCCCCGGGCGCAGCCGGGCGACGCCGCTGCGGAACCGCTCGCCGGCCGAGGGCCCGGACTCGCGGAGCGACGGCGGTGCCGGGATGCCGCCCACGCTCATCGTGCGACCCCCGCCACGAGCAGTGCGCGCAGCTGCTCGAGCCGCGCGAGGGTGAGGATGACCAGGCCGCCGCCGTGCCGGATGCCGTGGGTCGCCTCCGGGTCCACGACGACGATCACCTTGCTGACCTCGGGCGGGAACTGCGCGGCGGCCCGCTGCAGCTCGAGGAAGGGCCGGTGCGGACCGGTCACGATGAAGCACGTGCTGGTGTCGGGGGCGACCTCTGCCGCCCCGAGCGCGGAGGCGAGCAGGTCGACCGGCCCGGGCACGACCCGGGACATCGCGTCGAGGCCGACCTGCGGCAGGGTCTGCACCGCGGTCTGGTCGCCACAGACGATCGTGACGTCCTGCTCGTCGAGGGCGACCCGGGCCATGATCGAGCTGCCGACCGAGATCGCCGTCTCGACGTCTGCCTCCGACGCGCTCGGCGCGTTGGCGGAGTGGAGGTCGCGTTCGGCGTCGACGGCGGCCTCGGGCCGGCCCGACCGGCCGTGCCCCGACCGGTACTGCTCGGGATCCGGGTCGATCAGGATGCAGACGTGCGAGCGCCGGGTGTCGAGGAACTGCCGGACGAGCAGCTTGCCGGCCTTCGCCGACGACCGCCAGTGGATGTGGCGGCGGTCGTCGCCGGGCTGGTACTCGCGCAGCGCGTGGAAGGCGAGGTCGCTCATCGAGACATCCTCGGTCGTCGAGCCCTCGAGGTCGCGGAGCAGGCCGGCGCCGAGAGACTCGAGCACGACGGTCTGCGGGTGCACGAAGAGCTCGGTCTGCTCGGTCCACTGGAGGGTGCGACGCATGAGCCCGAGCGGGTCTCCCTGGACCGTGGTGGCCGGGCCGATCTGGATGACACCGCGGCGGCTCGTGGGCACGACGAAGAGCTCCTCGTGGGCGGTCCCCGATGTGAGCGGGGGCAGGACGAAGCGGGCCGCGGACAGCCCGACCGGCAGCTCGACGAGGAGGGGCAGCATCGGCGCCCGGCCCTCGTTGCGCACGATGACGCGACCGGTCGCCGGCTCACCGACGATGACGCGGCGCGGGTCGACCTCGGCGTCGACGGTGACCCGGGTGCGCCCGAGGGCGAGGACGAGGCAGACGACCACGAGGGTGAGCGCGGCCGCCGCGACCATGAGCAGCTCGGTCCAGCCCCAACGGGCCCCGATGACCCAGCAGCCGACGCCGAGCGCGAGGATCGCCCAGCCCAGCGGTGACACCCACCGCAGCACGCCCGCCACAGGTCGCCAGAATGGCCGGGCCTGCTCGGCGACCTGCGTCAGGCTCTGGGTGAGCGGCTGCGTGATCGGTTGGGTCAGCTGGCGGATGCCCCGACTCGTCGTCCCCGTCATCTGCCGCACCCTGGCGCGGGAGTGCGCCGCTGCGGCCTCGGCCTGCTGCGTCATCGGCCCACGCTCCTCCGTCCCACGTTCGCCCGACTGGTCCTCGTCGCGTCGCTCACGCCGACGCGCGCTCCGACGGCGGGGTGATCTGGCCGAGGATCTGGTCGATGACGCGCTCGACGCTCGTCCCGGCGAACTGCGCCTCCGCCGAGAGGAGCAGGCGGTGCGAGAGAACGGGCTCGGCGAGGACCTTGATGTCGTCGGGGATGACGTACGTGCGCCCCTGCGAGGCGGCCCAGGTCTTGGCGCAGCGGACGTACGCGAGGCAGCCACGCACCGACAGGCCGAGCTTGAGCGACGGGTGGCGCCGTGACTCCTCGGCGATCCGGCTCACATAGCCGAGGATCGCCGGGTCGACGTGGACCTCGTCGGCCAGCCGGGCCATGTCGACGATGACGCTCGCCGCGATGAGCGGCTGCAGCTGCTTGGCCCGGTCACGGGTCTTCGCGTCGGCCAGGACGGCGATGGTCGCCTCGTGGTCGGGGTAGCCGACGCTGGCCTTCATGAGGAAGCGGTCGAGCTGCGCCTCCGGCAGGCGGTACGTGCCCGCCTGCTCGATCGGGTTCTGCGTCGCGATGACCATGAAGGGCTGCCCCACCGAGTGCGCCTTGCCGTCGATCGTGACGCGGCCCTCCTCCATCACCTCGAGGAGCGCCGACTGGGTCTTGGGCGAGGCCCGGTTGATCTCGTCGGCGAGCACGATCGTCGCGAAGATCGGCCCGGGGTGGAACTCGAACGCCTGCTTGCTCGGCTCGTAGATCGTGACGCCGGTGACGTCCGAGGGCAGCAGGTCGGGCGTGAACTGGATGCGGCTGTGCGAGCCCTGCACCGTCGCGGACAGCGCCCGCGCGAGCTGCGTCTTGCCCGTGCCCGGGTAGTCCTCGAGCAGCATGTGCCCCTCCGAGAGCAGGCAGGTCAGCGCGAGCCGGGTCACGTGCTCCTTGCCGAGCACGGCCTTCTCGATGTTGCCGACCAGCTGCTGGAAGGTGTGGGCGAACCAGGTCACCTGGTCCTGCGTGATGGGGCTGGCCCCGCTCATTGGTGTCGTCTCCCTGTTGTGTCGTGCACTGCTGTCGTATGCCGCTGAGCTCGCTCCCGCCGCGGCGCGCGGTCGGCGTGTCGTCCCTCAGCGACCCCACGGGTTCTTCGTGAACGAGTCGGAGCCGTTGCTGCCGTAACAGGTGACCTTCACCCACCCGTCGGAGAAGCCGTAGAACTTCCCGGAGGTGTTGGTGCCGTTGCCGGGCTGGATCGAGCCGTTCGTCCCGTCGTCGCGGTTGTAGGGCCAGGTGCCGTCCCTGCTGTCGAAGGTGCAGTAGATCGAGGCGCCACCCTGGAAGTTGCTGAGGTGGTACTGGATCCACTGGCAGTCACCGCTGTCGCAGCCGGGTCTGTAGCCGGTCGCACCCGTGGGGCCCACCCAGTCAACCCTCGGTGGCGGCGGCGGTGGCGCGGCGTTGGTCGTGCCGGATCTCGGGCCGGCTGTGGGGCCGTCACCGGACCGGTCGGCGAAGGGCGTCACCCGGATCGTCCGGGTCTGGGAGTAGCCGAGGCCGCGGAAGGTGTACGACGTCTCGTTCGGTCCGAGGTCGACGTTGACGTCACCGCGGACCTTGTAGCCCTGGATCGCGTTGCCGTTGTCGGCCGGCTTGTTCCATGAGAACGTGATCGTCGAGTCGGTGTGGGACTCGCTGATCCCGCCGACGCCCTGAGTGGGGCCGTAGGGGTGGAAGGTCACGGAGTTGGACCACGGTGAGCAGTTGCCGGCCGTGTTGCACGCGCGGATCTGCATGCTCTGCTGGCTGGTGCCGAGGTTCGTCGCACGGCCGCCCGACATGCCGGACGTGTAGCTCCACGACCCGCTCCGGCCCGCCGAGGTCTGCCACCGCACCGAGGTGTAGCCGGTCGAGCGCGACGAGCCGAGCGAGAAGGTTGCGTTGGCGGCGTAGTCGGCGCTCGGGGTCGTGACGGACTTCAGGGTCGGCGTCTCGGGGATGCCGTCGGCCTTGTAGGACGAGTAGTTCGCCCGGTCCGACGTCGCCGGTCCGCCGTTCGTCGCGGTCACCGTGTACTGCACGGTCTGCCCGTTGTAGGGGATCGTGTCGCTGACGACGCGGGACTCGCCGCCGGACCGGCTCCCGATGTGGACCCACTGCCCACCCGAGCCGGTGCGCCGGTAGACGTCGTACTGGGTGATCGGCGGACCGTTCGGGTCGACCGCCGACCACGACACGGAGACCTGGGCGTTCGAGTCGCCGGCCGTCGGCGTGCGGGGGGACAGGGTCGGAGCGGGCACGTTGGCCGGCTTGCCGAACGACTGCGCCTTGACCTCTGGGCCGTAGGGCCCCCAGCCGGCCTTGTTCCGCGCCTGGACCCGGATCCGGTAGGCGTCGTTGTTGACGAGCCCGGTCAGCACGGCCGACAACCCCGGTGCCGTGACCTTCCGCAGGCCGGTCGCCCCGGCGTGGCCGCCGATGTTGACGTACTGCACCTGGTACTCGAGGACGGCACTGCCGTCGTTCTTGGGCTCGGTCCACGTCACCGTGAGCTTCTGGTCGCCCGGGGCGACGTCGCTGATGGACACCGCCTGCGGCTTCGTGTCGGGCTCGACGACGTTGGACTCGGGGCTCCAGTCGGACCAGTCGACGGCGTTGCGGGACCGGACCGCGAAGGTGTACTGCTGGCCGTTCGTCAGGCCCTCGATCGTGCAGGGCGAGGCGGAGCAGGCCTGGGTCGGGCCGCCCTTCGTGCGCACCTCGTACTCGAGGATCGGCAGTCCGCCGTCGTAGGCCGGCGGGCTCCAATCGACCCGGGCGCTACCGCCCTGGACCCGGTCGGCCACTGCCACGGGAGCGCCGGTCGCGTCGGGGCGGCTCCGGACGGTGACCGTGATCTGGCCGATCGCGGACGGCCGGCCGGGGGCGTCGGTGACCCGGACGTCGATGCGCCCGTCGTTGCGTGCCTGGTCGGACGCCTTGACGGTCACGTTGCACCCGCTCGTCGAGACGCTGAGGCCGGTGCCTGTCGCCACCTGGGCCGAGACCAGGTCGCAGCGGGGCGCACCAAGCGGGCTGTCGAGGTACTGGGCGAGGTTGACCGTCTCGCTCGTGCCGGCGATGAGGCCCTCGATGTGAGCGGGGCGGAGCGTCGCGATCGGTGGGGCGCTCGTGACCCGGACCCGGATCGGGAACGACTCCGTGCCGCCCTTGGCCTTGACGGTGACGACGCCGGTCGAGCCGGCCTTCGCGGCGGGCTGCGCCTTGAGCACGACGGTCCGCCCACCGGCACCCTGCTGGGTCAGGTCGACCCGGTCGATGCCCTGGGACCACGTCGCCTCGTAGCGCGCCGAGCCGGCGTCCATCCCGTCCGGGAGCCAGGCGTGGCAGAGGCGCGGGATGTCGACGCTGCGGGCCGGTCCGTCGGCAACGAGCTGCACCTCATACGCGGGGCAGCGCAGCACCGGGACGTCGGGACCGATCTGGACCGGGATGGTCACGTAGGCGGTCTGGGCCGTCTTGTCACCCGGGGTCTTCGCGTTGGTCACCTCGAGCATGAGGGCGGCCGGGCCGACATACGACCCGAGCGACGTGAGGCTCAGCTGGGTGGCGGAGTCGGCGTGCTGCTGGAGGAAGTCCTTCGGGGAGGTCGAGACGGTGTCAGGGGAGGTGAGCGACACCTTGCCGCCGCGCGGGTCGGCGACGTAGTCGGCGAGGTCGACCTTGACCGTCGAGTCGGCGTTCATCTTGATGACCTTGCCCGTGACGACATAGGGCAGCCCGTTGTCGCCGGCCGGGACGTAGATGAGAGCCATCGCCGTCGCACCGTCGGCGTCCGCGATGACGTACGGCACGACCCGCGCCTCCGGCCGCAGGGTGATGCGCACCTTGTTCTGCTCGATGACGGCGCCGTCGCCGACGACCTTGGTGATCTTGAGGCTCGCCCGGTCCCCGTCGAGGTCGCGGTCGTTGGCGAGGGCGTCGACGAGCACGCTCGTCTCACCCTGCTTCGGCTCGGCCGTGTCGTCGACCGCGATCGGCGGGTTGTTGAAGTTCTTCTGGCCGCGCACCGTCACGGTCGAGCGGGACGGGTCGAACAGGCCGTCCGTGATGCCGTAGGTCATGACCTTGGCCGGGCCCTCGGGCGGGGCGACGACCTTGAACGTGTCGTCCTTCTGCCGGGTGAAGTCCTTGAGGACGTCCGGCCCGTTCAGCGCGCCGAAGTCCTCGTACCTGACGACGTCCCCGGGCGAGATGAGGTCGTTGGCGAGCGGGTCGACGTGCACCGTGCGCCCCGGTGCGGCGACGACGTCGTCCTCGACGGCGACCGGCGGCTGCGGGTCTCCCGGCTGCACGACCCCGACCCGGATGAAGCCCTCGCTCGTCGCGCCGTAGCGGTCGCGCAGCTGGTAGTGGATCACCTCGGTGCCGGCACTGCGTGGGTAGGCCTCGTAGCGGATCGTCGCCGCACCGAAGCCGAGCACACGGCCGTACTCGAGGTCGACGGCCCCGCCCTCCTGCCCGACGATGCCGCCGACGAAGGTGAGGTCGCCGTCGGGGTCCACGCCGCTCGTCGGGACGGTGATCGAGATCGTGTCGCCGGCCGTGACACTTGCCGAGAAGCTGCGGGCGGTCGGCGGCCGGTTCGGGTTCTTGACCTTGTCCGGCGGCGGGTTGACCGTCACGGTGACCCGGCCGGTCGCCGCCCGGGCGCGGAGCCCCTCCGGATGGACGGTGTACTCGAGCGTCGCCGTCTGCGGCGACGTGATCCGCGTGCTCGGCGGCACGTAGCGCACGACGCTGCCCGACGCGAACGCCTGGCCCCCACCCTGGACGACCTTGACCGCCGACGGGTCGAGCTTGAGCGGGATGCCCTCGGTCATCGAGTCGTTGTCGAGGACCGGGATCGTGACGGCGTCGCCGAGCCGCACGACCGCCTCGTCATCGACCACCGTGGGCCGGACGCTCTTCTCGAGCGGGGGCTTCTGCACGACGGTGAGCTGGCCCACCGCCGACTTCGTGCCGTCGTTGATCGTGTAGCCGACGACGCCGCGGCGCTCCTTCTGCCCAGCGAGCGGGGTCGTCGCCTCGACCCGGACGTAGCGGCCCTGGAAGACCGAGGTGCGCAGCCAGGCGGCGTCGGTCTCCACCTTCTGCACGACGATGACGTCGCTGCGCGGGCTGTAGTCGTTGGACAGCACGTCGACGAGGACCGGCAGCTGCCCGCGCAGCACCGCGCTGTCCGGCGTCGCGACCGGAGGCAGGTCCTCACCGGGGTCGGCGTACATGTCGACCCGCACCCGGCCGACGGCGACCCCGGAACCCGACTGAGCGGCATACGTCAGGGTCGACGTGCCGGCCGTCTGCCCGGTCACGGTGAGCACACCCGTGTCGGTGTTCGTGTCGATGACGAGCGAGCCGGGGCCCTGGACGTCGGTCGCGAGGCGCAGCCGCGCCTCCGGGTCGGTCGGGTCGGCGCCGGGCACGTCGTTGCCGAGCGGCTGGAGCTGGACGGGCTTGCCGACGACCCCGCGGATGACGTCGGGCTGGGTGCGCGGGGCGACCGGCTTGTCGTCGTCGCCCAGGACGGTGAGCGCCGCCGTGCCCTTGGCCGACCCGCCATGGCTGTCGTCGACGACGTAGCCGACCTCCTGCTCACCCGCCCTGTCGCCGGCGCGGACCGTCATGGTGCCGGCCGCGTCGACGCCGACGGACTGGTCGACCGGCTGGATCTGGAGCGGGTCGTTCTCGCCGTCGCGCCAGTCGGCGATCACCCCGACCCTGACCTGACCGTTGCGCACGACCGGATACCTCGTCTTCGCGAGCTGGGCGCTGCCCTCGCGCAGCTTCGGAGGGGTGTTGACCTCCGGGCCGACGACCTCGACGGTGACGCGGGCGGTGGCGCGGCCGCTCTTCGCGCCGGTGCCGTTGTTGACGGAGTAGTCGAAGGAGAAGCGGTTGCTCGCGGGCTCCTCGGGGACGGTGACCTGGATGGTCTGCCCGTCGGCGGAGGGGGCGGCGGTGATGCCGTCGACGTTCGGCTTCGTCACGTCGCCGGGGGCGATCGAGAGGATGGCGCCGGAGCTGTCGGAGTCGTTGTCGAGCACGTGCAACGTCGAGGTGCGGCCCGGCCGGACCCGCATCGTGTCGGGCTTGGCCTCCGGTGGGGTCTTGCTGACCTCGTCGTCGATGAGGTTCTGGTCTTTGCGCTTGTTCTTGTTGTCCGTCTGCGGCGGCGGGATGACGGAGTTCCAGTTGTCGATCTTGACGTGGTCGTCCTCGACGTCCCAGACGTCGCCGGTGTCGAGGTCGTTGAGCACGATGAGTCCGCGGTTGACGCGGAGGCGGACCCCGTCGACGCGGGGGGCGGCGACCTTGCTCGGGCCGAGGTCGACCGTCTCGGTCTGGCCCTGCCCGGTGCAGTTGCGCCCGTAGAAGACATTGCTGGAGGTCGCCCAGGCACCGTGGATGCACGCGCCGAGCCGGACCGGCGCGGTGAGCAGGACGTCGGCGCCGGGCGCGGCCTGACCGACCTTGACGCCGGGCGCCGCCGCCGTCGCCTCGGGGGCGATCGGCACACTCGTCAGCCCGGCCGCGTCCGCGATGACGACGTATGGCGCGTCGGGGCCCGCCTGCTGGAGCGCGGCATACGCCGGGGAGCCCGGGTCACCGGTGCGGCCGGCGGAGACCTGCTGGGGTCCCTCGAGCCGGTCGGACCACAGACGGCCGGTCATCGAGTCGAAGACGACCCAGTGGCTGCCGACCACCGTGACCTGGGCGGACTTCGAGGAGAAGCCAAGGGTCGTGAGGACCGGCTTGGCGAAGCCGGTCGCCGTCGGCTGGATGACGGCGAGCACGCCCTTCTCCGCGGAGAGCGCGTAGATCGCGCCGTCCTGCCCGACGGCGAGCGCCGCGTTGCCGCCGACGGTTGCGATCGGCTTCGCCTGGGTCTGCAGCTGGTCGAGGCCGCTGATGCCGGTCCGGTTGTCGACGCGCTGGGCCCGCACCTGGCCCTTGTCGGGGTCGACCATCGCGATCGTGCCGCCGCGGAGGTCGACCGGCGGCGCGGTGTAGACCCGGTTGCCCGTCGCCGGAGTGGCCCGGGGCAGGGCGATCGACTGCGACT
>DASSTN010000139.1:0-16900 GCA_035707905.1 Intrasporangium sp. | reverse complement strand
CGGGCTGGCCCTGCTCTGGGTGGACCGGGGTGAGCTGGGGGCAGCCGCCGGGGCGGCTCGCCGCCTGCTCGCCGAGCCGCGGGCCCCGGTCGAGCGGGCGCGGGTGCTGCCCGGCCTCATCGACGTCCTGCTCGCGTGTGGCGACGTCGAGTCGGCTCGCTCGTGCTCGACCGAGCTGGACTCCTGGGCAAGCGATTTCGGCTTCGACACGGTCCGTGCCCTCGCCGCTTCGGCAGCGGCGGCGGTCGAGATCGCCGCGGGCGACCCGACCGGCGCGCTGCCCTATGCGCGGAAGGCGCGTGCTCTGTGGACGGGGCTCGAGAACCGGTATGCCGCTGGGCTGGCCCAGGTGCTCATCGGCCGTGCGCTCCTCGCCCTCGGTGACGAGCGATCCGGTGGGGCGGAGCTCGACGCCGCTCGGGCCGTGCTTGCCGAGGTCGGTGCGACACCGGCCGTGCGGGCCGTGGACCAGCTGCTCTCGCCGGCATCCCAGAGCCGGGCCGACGGGCTGAGCGACCGCGAGGTCGAGGTGCTCCGGCTCGTCGCGGTGGGACGCAGCAACCAGCAGGTCGCCGAGGCGCTCGTCATCAGCGAGCGGACCGTGGCGCGGCACCTGTCCAACATCTTCACGAAGCTCGACGTGGGCAGCCGCACTGCTGCGGCTGCCTACGCCTACGAGCACGACCTCGTCTGACTCCGCGGGACGGGCTCTACGCCTCGACCAGCGGCCGGGTGCTCTTCGGGTGTTCGCGGGTCCGGGCTGCGATGCGGTCCGCGACATAACCGGCGTCGCGGCCGACGCCGGGCAGGACCATCGAGGAGAACGCGTACTGGAACGAAAGGCCGCAGAAGAAGAGTCCGGGCACGTCGTCGACGACGCCGCGGTACTCCCTCGGCCACCCGTCCTCACCGACGACGGGCAGGTCGATCCAGTCGAAGTGCTGCTCGAAGCCGGTTGCCCACACGATGTTCGCCGCCTCGACGACCGTGCCGTCGCTCAGCAGCGGCAGCCCGTCCCGGACGCCCTCGACCCGGGAGACGTTGCGCACGACCCCCCGGGCCGCCAGGTCCTCGCGCTTGACCCGGAGCATCGGGCCGCCATGGTGCCTGACGTGGGGCATGACCCGCCGTCCCATCGGCGTGCGCCGGGTCAGCACGTGCCGCCAGGCGAAGACGAGGACGGGGAGTGCGGCCCGCAGCTGCGGCGAGTCCCACCGGAGCCCGAGCTGGCCGCAGTCGCGACCGACCAGCGTCGTCGGCCTCGTCGCGGCCAGCTCGAGGGCGATGTCGCACCCCGAGTGCGAGGCACCGACGACGAGGACCGGTCCGGGGGACAGCTGGGACGGGCGGCGGTACTCGCTCGAGTGCAGCTGGAGGATCGCCGGGCGCAGGTCTGCCGCGAAGTCCGGCAGGTGCGGCCGCCGACCGAAGGTTCCGGTCGCGACGACGACGTTGTCGCAGTGGTAGGTGCCGGCGTCCGTCTCGACGACGAAGCCGCCCTCGGTGCTACCGCCCTCCGTCGTCTCCCGTGCCAGACGCAGCACGCGCACCCCGAGCCGAACAGGAAGGCCGAGGTGAGCGGCATACGACTGCAGGTAGTCGGCGACGTCGTCCTTGCTGGGATAGGCCCACGGTTCGCCCGGGAAGGGCAGGCCGGGCAGGCCGTCGTAGCGGGCCGGGGTGTAGAGGCGCAGGGAGTCGTAGTGGTGCCGCCAGTTGTCCCCGAGCCGGTCGTTGCGCTCGAGGACGACGCAGTCCTGGCCGCGTGACAGCAGCGCCTGCGCCGTCGCCAGCCCGGCCTGGCCGCCGCCGACGATGACGGTGCTGACGACGTGGTCTTCGTGAGTTCCATTGGTGCTCATGGCTTCCTCCTGGGTCGATGCCTCGACGCTAGGAGGGGCAGGCGGTGCCGCGCGTCCGTCATGATGCCCATCTACGGAGCACGACGGTGGCGCGAAATGACCACGCCCCGCAGCTGGGGTCAGGCGGTCTTGGTCTCGGCCGTGCCGCTGGGGGGCTCGGCGTAGAAGTCGACCATGCAGCCGCGGGGGTCGATCCGGTCGAGGATCGCCTCGGTGATGTCGTGCAGCTGGTCGAGCTGCTCGCTCGTCAGGGCATCGAGGATGAGAGCGCGCACGTGGCGCACGTGCCCGGGTGCGGTGTCCACGACAAGGTCCCAGCCGGCGTCGGTCAGGTGGGCCATCGTCACGCGGCCATCCGTCGCGCAGCGGGAGCGCTCGATGAGGTCGCGGTTCTCGAGGCGACGCACGACGTGGGAGAGCCGGGGGAGGGTGGCGTTGGTCCGCTGTGCGAGCGTCGACATCGCGAGGGTGCGGTCCGGTGCCTCGGACAGCATGGCAAGGACGTAGTACTCGAAGTGGGACAGGTCGGCGTCGCGCTCGAGCTGCTGGCTCAGCGTCCCCGGCAGAAGCTCGACCATCGCCGCGAGGCGCAGCCAGGTGGCGCGCTCACGGCTGTCGAGCCAGGGGACGGGTTCGTTCATGTCTCCATCATACCCCATTGGTTGACGCTTCAACCGCTGTCGGTCTACCGTCGATAGGCCAGACAAGTCACGACGAAGGAGTGGTCATGGCGCACATCACGATCATCGGCAACGGCAACATGGGCCAGGCGATCGCCGGGCTCGCGGGCAAGGGCGGCAATACGGTCGAGCTGCTGGGGCACGAGGACACCGGCAAGGACGTGACGGGCGACGTCGTCGTGCTCGCGGTGCCCTACCCGGCCGTCTCCGAGATCCTCTCCGCCAGGGGTGCAAGCCTGGCCGGCAAAGTCGTCGTCGACATCACCAACCCGCTCAACTTCGAGACCTTCGACTCGCTCACCGTCCCCGCCGACTCGTCCGCAGCGGCCGAGATCGCCGCCGCGCTGCCCGACTCGCGCGTCGTCAAGGCCTTCAACACGACCTTCGCCGGCACCCTCGTCAGCGGCAAGGTGGGCGACAACACGACCACCGTGCTCATCGCCGGTGACGACGCCGACGCCAAGGCCCTCATCGCCGGGATCGTCGGCGGCGCGGGACTTCGCGCCATCGATGCCGGCCCGCTCCGCCGGGCCCGCGAGCTCGAGGCGCTCGGCTTCCTGCAGATCAGCCTCGCCGCCGCCGAGAAGGTCTCGTGGACGGGCGGTTTCGCCATCGTCCAGTGAGCTACCCAGCGGCTCAGGAGGCGTGCCGCCGGCCGTACTGGAACACCTGACTTCAGTGGACCGCTGACACCATCCGGTCCACGAGCGCCGCCAAAGGCTGTGGCGTGGTCCTGGGCGTGAGCTCGCGCGCCAGTCGAGCAGCGAGCGCGAGCTTGCGCCCGGACCCGCTCCCGGCGAAGCGGTGCAGCTGATCGGGCAGCTCCCGGTCCCGCCACTCGGGCTGTCGTTGGAAGGTCCGGAACCGGCCGAGGTGGCCGAGCTCTGCGAGGGCGTCCTCGACGGCCTCGGGCCCGAGCGCCCGGAGCAGCTCGTCCTCGAGGTCCTGCACGCACACGAAGAACCCGAGCGCCGCCATCTCCGCGCGGCTCGTCACCGGCCGTCCGGTCTCCTGCAGCGCGTGGACGAAGTACCGCTCCTCTGGTGCGTCACACAGGCCCAGCACGTGGACGTCTGCCTGATCGGCTTGGTGCAGCAGGTGTGACCGGATGTTCGTCACACCTCCCATCGCCACGACCCGCACGACCCCGTCGGTGGTGTCCAGTCCACGGGCGGCGGCGAGGGCCTCGACGACCACGGCGTCACTGCGTCCCTCGACGAGGACGACCACCCGACCGGCTTCGTGCTCCACGCACCAAGCCTCACATCGGCCCGGCGGGGCATCAACCGACTTCCTACGACACTGCGCACTCAAAGTGCGCAGTGTCGTAGCGTCAGGCAAAGCCCAAGCCGTCACCCCGCACAGTCAGCGGTGTGCCGCTCAGCGGGCTCCCGTCCACAGCCCGCCCGTATGCCGTGCAGCTGGCTCCCGTGCCCACCGGGCTCACCCGGTCGTCAGGATCACCAGCTGCCCCGTGGCCCGCGTCATGGAGACATAGCGGTCCACGGCTCCCTCGATCCCCATGCCGAACGCGTCGGGGTCGACGAGGACGACCAGGTCGAACTCGAGCCCCTTGGCGAGCTCGGGCGTCAGGGACCGGACCCGCGGCAGACCCGAGAAGGTCGGATCGCCGATGACGCAGGCGACTCCCTCGTCATGCCCGGCGAGCCACCGGTGGACGATCGCGTCGCGCTCCGACACCGCACCATGCACCACCGGTATGCCGCTCTCCCGCACTGAGGTGGGCACGTTCGCGTCGGGGATGGCCGCGCGGATGACCGGCTCGGCCTCCGCCATGACCTCGGCCGGGGTCCGGTAGTTGATGCTGAGCGATGCGATCCGGACCCGCTCGAGGCCGACTCGCCCCAGCCGCTCGGACCAGGACTCGGTGAAGCCGTGCCGGGCCTGCGCCCGGTCGCCGACGATGGTGAGGCTCCGGGAGGGGCAGCGGCAGAGCACCATCTGCCACTCGGCGTCGCTCAGCTCTTGGGCCTCGTCGACGACGACATGTGCGAACGGGCCGGCGAGCAGGTCCGGCTCGGGTCGGGCCAGGGCGCCACCGTCGACCAGGGCGGCCGCGAGGTCCTCGCCGCGCAGCATCGACATGAGGTGCATCTCGGAGTCGTCGGTCTCGATCAGGTGGTCCACCACCTTCGTCATCTCCTCCCGCTCCGCCGCGAGCAGGGCCTCCTCCCGTCGCCGGCGGCGCGACGCCTCGGGGTCGCCGAGCCGCTGCCGGGCCGCGTCGAGGAGTGGCAGGTCGGACCGGGTCCAGGCCTGCGCGTCCGGCCGCTGCAGGGCAAGCACCTCCTCCCGCGACAGCCAGGGGGCACAGCGGCGCAGGTAGGCCGGGACCGACCACAGGTCGCCGACGACGTCGGTCGCCTCGAGCAGCGGCCACGCCCGGTTGAGCGCCGCCTGCAGCTCGTCGTTGCGGAGCAGCGAGGCCCGCACCTGCTCCGGTGACCCGTCCTCGCCGGAGTGCTTGTCGACGAGGATGGCGACCAGCTCCTCGAGGATGTCGTCCCGTGCCTCGTTGTGTGGCGTCCCCGGGGCCGGCGCCCGGAACGCCTCCTCCCAGTCGGCCGCGCTGAGCCACAGCTCGCCCCACGGGGTGTCGACCGTCATGCCCTCACGGGGCGGCTCCTCGTAGAACCGGACCGCCGGCTCGATCGCGCCGACCATCTCGGCCCGTGCCTTGAGGCGTGCCACCTCGGCGTCAGCCTCGACCGCCGCGGCGCTGCCCTCGGGGATGAGGTCCCGGAGTGTGCAGGTCTGCACGCCTTCTTCACCGAGGCTGGGCAGGACATCGGACACGTAGGCGAGGTACGGCTCATGTGGCCCGACGAAGAGGATGCCGCCGCGCCGGTGCTCCAGCCGTGGGTCGGCGTAGAGCAGGTAGGCCGACCGGTGCAGCGCGACGACGGTCTTGCCGGTGCCCGGACCGCCGTCGACGACGAGGGGCCCGCGCGATCCGGCGCGGATGATGGCGTCCTGGTCGGCCTGGATCGTCGCAAGCACGTCGCGCATCCGCGGCGACCTCGCTCCGCCGAGGCTGGCGATGAACGCCGACTGGTCGTCCAGCGCCGCGTGCTCGACACCGTCCAGCCCGTCCGCGGTGAACACCTCGTCCCAGTAGTCGACGACTCGGCCCCGCGCCCATCGGTACCTGCGGCGCCGGGCGAGGCCCATCGGGTTGGCGTGCGTCGCCGCGAAGAAGGGCTCCGCCGCCGGGGCGCGCCAGTCGACGAGCAGCTGGCGCCCGTCGCGGTCCTTGAGCCCGAGCCTGCCCACGTAGACCGGCTCCTGCCCGCCCTCCGGCAGGAGGTGACCGAGGCACAGGTCCAGCCCGAACCGCCGCAGCGCCCGCAGCCGCGCCGTCAGTCGGTGCACCTCCTGGTCCCGCTCCAGGGCGTGCTGCCCCGAGCCACCGCGGCGCCTCCGCACCTCCTCGAGGCGGTCCGACAGGTCGGCGATGGTCGCCTCGAGGCTCTCGGCGATGCAGGTGAAGTGCCGCTCGTCGTCGGCGATGAGGGCCGGGTCGGACTTGGCGGCGAGGTGGGCGGGCAGGTCGAAGGCGGTCGTCAGGCGGTCCACGTCATCAGCTCCGATCGAGCAGCGGTTGGGCTCGGCCCGTCATTCTGGGGCAGCACCGGGGCCTTGCGGCAAGACCCCCACTGCGCTATACGTTGGAAATGGAGAGGAGCGGTCCTCTCCTTTTCCACGTCGCCACCCGCGCGTTCCCGCGCTCCCAGCTCAGCGGCATACGACATCAGCGGTATGCCGCTGGGTTTCCTTCCAGCGCAACCGCGCTCACCGGCCGCCCCGGTCGCGGCGGACCGACGCGATCTGCCGGCGCACCGGCTCGCTGAGCCGTTGCCGGGTCTGGGCGACGGTGCGCGGCACCCGTTCGATGCTGGGCCGCTGGCTCCACGCAGGTGCGGTCTGCTCGGGGTGCTCGAGGTCGAGCTGCTGGATGATCTGGTCGATGGCCGCGAGCAGCGAGCCCTGAAGCATCCACGTGTCGCTCCCGGGGCGAGCCTCGACGTCGACGAGGATGAGGTCGGTCAGCATCGCCCGGGTCTCGCCGATGATCTCGTGCAGGCGATCCAGGGCCTGCTCCGCGGCCTCCACCCGGTCGCTCGCGATGAGCTCGGCGAAGGCGGCGAGACCCGACCCGAGCGACTGGAGCACCACCGCGAAGGCGCCGCGCAGGTCGGCCGCAGGCGACTCCTCGGCTGCGATCGCGGTGCGGGCTCGCCCGACCATGACGAGCAGGACGTGCTCGGCGGTGCGGCACCGGTCGAGGCGGCGCAGGGCGACCCGCAGCTCGGGGTGCATGCGCAGGGCGACGAGGGCGCGCGGGTTGAGCTTGCGGCGCTCCTCGACCTCGTCGACGGTATCTGCGGCACGGCGCACCTCGACGCCGATCTCCTCGGTCCTGCGGAGCCATCCGTCCGTCTCCTCCGCGGAGGGTGCCCGGGCGGAGAGCGTGAGCCCGACCTCGTCGAGCAGCTGCCCCTGCGACCGGGCGACGTCCCGGACGGCGTCCCGGGCGCGGGTGTTCGGGATGGCGACCGGCACGAGCAGGCTGAAGGCGACGCCGATCGCGGTGCCGATGAGCGTGTTGACGACCCGCGTCTCCGCGGCGAGCCCGTGCGAGGTGACGCCGAGGATCAGCATCGCGCTGATCGGTACCTCGAGCAGCTGGTCACCGAGCCGCAGGAGCTTGGCCAGCAGGAGCGAGGCGGCGATGACCGCACCGAGGGTCCACCACGACAGCCCGAAGTACGTCGACACGGCGATCGCGACGAGCACGCCGAGGAGCACGGCGCCGACCCGGATGAAACCCATCTGCAGGGTGCGCACGGTCGAGGCCTGCACCACGAGCAGGGCGGTGAGGGGTGCGGTGAGGTCGATGACGCTGGGGAACAGCAGGCGGGCGGCGACGAAGGCCAGGACCGCCGCCCCGGTCAGCCGGCCGACCTCCGACACGGCGTGCCCCAGGAGGCGGCGGGTCTCGTCCCCGGTTGTGGGCATGGTCGGCCACATCCGCCGGGCCGCCTGCCGCAGCCGCTGGCGGAGCCGGAGCCAGACCTCGTCAGGGCGCATCGCTCATCGCCTCCGCGATCAGGATCGCACGGAGGGCTTCCGCCTTGCTGTGCCGCCGCCTCGTCGAGTGATCGCTCGGTCACTCCCGCACCAGGGTGGCCTTCTCACCCCTTGCGGCGGAGCTCGGACGCCCCCCACGAGGCTGACTTCACCGCCGAGACGTTGTCGGTATGCCGCTGAGCCGGCTTCCGCGCAGACGTCCGCTTCCGCTGCGGTGACGCTTGTGACTTCAGGGACGGGGCGATCACTCGAGGGGGAGGGGAGGGTGGTGCCGGTGGGGCCGGGCGATCACTCGAGGGGAAGAGAGGTGCCGCGCCGCCACCGTCACTCGTCGGGGATGAGGGCCCGGGCCATGGCGGCGGTGCCGAAGAGGCTCGCCCCGGTGATCAGGAAGATCCCCGACGTGCCGACACTTGTCGTGACGACACTGAGGACCGCCGGGATCGCCGACTGGCCTAGCCGGTTCCCGCTGAGCCGCAACGCGAGCCACGTCGACGTCGTGCCTGGGGGAGCGGCCAGGGTCACGATCGACATCGACAAGGGCTGGCCGATCCCGAGTGCGAATCCGCCGACGACGAGGCACGCGGCGAGCAGCCACGGGTGCATCGGCACGGCGATGAGCCCGACCGCGATGCCGGCGACCAGCGTCGAGACGACGACCAGCCGGCTGCGCCCGACCCGTGACGTGAGGCGGGACAGCCCGAGCCGGGACACCATCGTCGCCGCGGCCCGGAGGGTCAGCAGCACCCCGATGAGCCACGACGAGATGTGCCGCTCGACCCCGAGCGCCGGCAGGTAGACCTGGATCAGGTCGACGGCGGCGAGGACGAGCATGCTGAGCAGCATCGCCCCGGTCATCGTCCGCTTCGTCTCCGTCGGCACCCGCAGCGCCTGCCCCCAGTTCGGCCGCGCGGCCTCGGGCTGACCGGCTCCCTTGCGCGGCAGCACGAACGTGACGCCGAGCATCACCACGGACGCGGCCGTGTAGGCGACGATCAGCACCGTCGTGTTCGGCACGACCGCGCTGCCGCCGACCGCACTGAGGATCAGCGGCGCCGCCGCCTGGCCGAGCGACCCGGCGAACGTGAACGTCCCGAACGCCGAGTCGAGTCCACCACGGCCTTCGCGGCCAGCCGTCGCGACCACCGTCTGCTCGCCGATGATGCTCATGAGGTGGCCGAGGCCGATGACGGCGTTCCAGAAGAGCAGCGCACCAAGGCTCGACGAGGCGAACACCAGGCCGATCCCGGCGGCGACCATGACCACGGCACCGACGAGCAGCGAGGCCCACTCACGTCCCCGGTCGGTCCACCGGCCGACGAAGACCGCGACGACGAGCGGCACGAGCGCGAAGCTCGCCGCGATGAGCCCGACCAGCCCCGGGTCGACGCCGAGCTCGATCGCCCGGTACGCCGACGTCGGCCGGATGATGTAGGCCGCCAGCTGCAGCAGGAACGCGTGCGCGAGGATCCCGGCCCCGGCACGGCTCAGGCGGGACGACGGCACGGCACCTCCTCGGTCAGCTCGCTCGGACGGTCGGACTTGTATACCTTCCCGGCGCGGCCGCCCGCGAAGCGATCTCGCCCAGCCACGAACGACGGAGCGGTATGCCGCTGAGCCGGCACAGCGGCATACCGCTCCCTCCGAGCGGGGCGGGGCTCACCGCACCTCGGGTGACACCTCGTCGTCGGCCATGGCCGACTCGAGCATCTCGTGCCGGGTCGGGCGGTTGCGGATGATGAAGCCGCCGAGGAGCACGGCCGCGAGGGTCAGGTAGACGACGATCGTGAACGGCGTCGACACGAGGGTGAGCACGTTGCCGCCGGCGATGTCGAGGGCGCGGCGCAGCTGGACCTCGGCGAGCGGGCCGAGGATCGCCCCGACGATCATCGGCGACACCGGGAAGCCGAAGCGGCGCATCAGGTAGCCGGCGAGGCCGAAGACGAGCAGCAGCCCGACGTCGAAGGCCGACCCGTTGGCCGCGTACGTGCCGAGCAGCGCGAAGCTCATGATGCCCGCGAAGAGGTAGGGCTTTGGGATCTCGAGGATCTTCACCCACAGGCCGATGAGCGGCAGGTTCAGCCCGAGCAGGATGAGGTTGGCGATGAGCAGGCTCGCGATGAGGCCCCAGACGAGGCCGGGCTGGGTGTCGAGCAGCTGCGGCCCGGGCTGGATGCCGTACTGCTGGAACGCGACGAGGATGACCGCGGCGGTGGCCGAGGTCGGGATCCCGAGCGTCAGCAGCGGGACGAGGGTGCCGGCGGCGTTGGCGTTGTTCGCGGCCTCGGGCCCAGCGACGCCCTCGATGGCGCCGTGGCCGAACTCCTCGGGCTTCTTCGAGAGCTTGCGTTCCATCGAGTAGGACAGGAAGGTCGGGATCTCCGAGCCGCCGGCCGGGATGACGCCGAGCGGGAACCCGACGCTCGTCCCGCGCAGCCACGGCTTCCACGACCGCTGCCAGTCGCTGCGGGACATCCAGCGCTTGCCCTTGCGGACCCGCATCATGTCGAACCGGCTCGAGGCCTGATGGGTCGCGACGTAGAGCACCTCGCCCATCGCGAAGAGGGCGACGATGAGCACCACCGTGTCGATCCCGTCGAGCAGGTTGACCTGGCCGAAGGCGAGCCGCTGCTGGCCGCTCTGGAAGTCGATGCCGACGAGGCCCACGACGAGCCCGAGGGACATCGAGACGAGCCCACGCAGCGGCGAGGTCCCGACGAGCGCGCTCACGGTGAGGAAGGCGACGACCATGAGGGCGAAGTAGTCCTGGGCGCCGAGCTTGACCGCGACGCTGACCATCCACGGCGCGAAGAACGCGAGCAGCAGGGTGGCGATGGTGCCGGCAATGAACGAGCCGATCGCCGCGGTGGCGAGCGCGGAGGCGCCGCGGCCCTGCTTGGCCATCTTGTTGCCGTCGATCGCGGTGATGACCGAGCCCGACTCGCCGGGGGTCTTCAGCAGGATCGAGGTCGTCGAGCCGCCGTACATCGCGCCGTAGTAGATCCCGGCGAACATGATGAACGCGCCGGCCGGGTCGAGGCCGTACGTCATCGGCAGCAGGAGCGCGATGGTCAGGGCGGGGCCGATGCCGGGCAGCACCCCGATGAGGGTGCCGACGACGGTGCCGATGAGGGCGAAGAGGAGGTTCTCGGGGGTCAGCGCGAGCGAGAGGCCGTGGATCAGCCCTTCGATTCCGGACATCAGAGGATTCCTTCCAGCACGCCCGCGGGCAGGTCGATCTCGAGCAGTCGGGTGAACGCGACATACACGACGACGCTCAGGACGACGGCGATGAGCGCGGACCGCAGGTGGCGCCGGGCCCCCATCGCCCAGGCGGTGAGCCAGAACGCGACGGTGCTGACGATGATGTAGCCGAGCTGCTCGATGCCGGCGATGAAGACGAGGGCCGCCGCGATGCAGACGGCGAGGGGCACCCACTTGGTGTGCCGGACGTCCACGTCACCCTCGGCGGTCTCGGCCTCGCCGAGGTGGCCGCGCGCGATCTCCAGGGCGAGTCCGAGCGCCAGCACGATGAGCAGGACGCCGACGATCTTCGGCATGAAGCCGGCACCGACCCCGGAGGCGGAGCTCGAGGCACGCTGGCCCAGCCCGTCGAGGAGCACGACGACCCCGATGGCGAGCAGGCCCGCCGTGATGGCCCACTCGCCCCAGGGGACGCGACGGCTGCCTGCCGCCGGCTCGGTCTGTACTGCTTCGGGTTCGGTGCTCATGCGCTGCTCTCCGGGACAAGTGGTGGGCGCGGGTTCCCTGGGGGGCAAGGAGAGCCCGCACCCACCACGACCAAGGGGTGTCTGCTACTTCTTCGCCAGGCCGAGGTCGGTCAGGACGCCCTGGACGCGGGCGTTCTCGTCCTTCAGCCACGAGGCGAACTCGTCACCTGCGATGAAGTTGTCGTTCCACTCGTTCTTCTTGACGGTGTCCTTCCAACCCTGCGAGTCGTGCATCGCCGTGAGCGCGTCCACGTACTGCTTCTTCAGGCCGTCGTCGATGCCGCCGGGCGCCATCATCGAGCGCCAGTTCTGGAACTCGAGCTTGGCGTCGACGTCGCCGGCGGTCTGGGCGAAGTCGAGCCCCTCGATCTTCTGCGGCGAGGAGATGAAGAGGCCCTTCATGTTGCCGTCCTTGACCTGGGCGGCGAACTCGTTGAGGCCGGCGACGCCCGCCTGCACCTTGCCGCCGAGGATCGCGGTCGCGGCCTCGCCGCCACCGCTGTAGGGGACGTAGTTCACGTCGGACGGCTTGACGCCGTAGTGCTGGGCGAGCAGGCCGATGAAGATGTGGTCGGCGCTGCCGGCGGAGCCGCCGGCGATGGCGACCGACTTCGGGTCCGCCTTGATCGCGGCGAAGAGCTCGTCGACGTTGTTGTACTTGCCGTCCTTGGGGGTGACGATCACCTCGTACTCACCCATGAGCCGGGCGAGCGGGGTGAGGTCGTCGAGCGTGACGTCGGTGCCGTTGCTGATGACGCCGCTCATCATCGCGAGACCGGAGGCGACCCAGAGGTCCTTCTTGCCCTTCTGCGGCGCGACCTGGGCGAGGGCGACGGTGCCGGAGGCGCCCGGCACGTTCTTGACCTCGACCGTCTTGGCGAGGCTGGCCTGCTTGAGGGCGTCCTGGACGCTGCGGGCCGTCTGGTCCCAACCACTGCCCGGCGCGGCCGGGGCGATGACCTCGAGGCGGGTCAGCGACTTCACGTCGGCGGCGGCGCCGTCGGTCTTGGCCCCACCTGACGAGGTGGATCCGGAGTTGCCGCAGGCGCCCAGGGCCAGGGCGGCGACGGCCGCGAGCGCGGCGATGCGGGAGGTCTTCATTGGCCTTCCTTCGGTTCGGCGACGATGTCTTGTGGCGCGAATGTATACACAAGTGCGCCATCGATCAAGGGCCTGTGCTCCGATCGTGACCATCGGCGGGCGCTGTGTATACACTGCCGCCATGCCGACGAGACCGCCCACCGCCGCCGCCCGGGCGTACGAGCAGCTGCGCGCCGAGATCCTCGACGGACGGATCCGCCCCGGCACGACCCTCTACGAGGTGGAGCAGTCGAGCCGGCTCGGGGTCTCACGCACCCCGGTCCGGGAGGCGTTCCGCCGGCTCGTCGCCGACGGGCTGCTCACGGCCAACGGCGGCCGCGGGCTCGTCGTCACGCAGGTCTCCGAGCGCGACCTCGCGAGCATCTTCGAGCTGCGGGCCTGCCTCGAGGCGCAGGCCGCGGAGCTCGCAGCCCGGCGCGGTGACCCGGAGGAGTTCGCCGGTTTCGTCCTCGCCTTCACCGAGGCCCAGGGGCGCCTGACCGCCGGCAACGTCACCGAGCAGGACGTCGCCGACTACTACGCCCTGATCCGGCGGTTCGACGCCGCCGTCGACGAGGCCGCCCAGAACCCGTTCCTCGTCGACGCCCTCGACAACCTGCGCACCCACGCGGCCCGGGTGCGGCGCATGGCCAGCCACTCACCGGCCCGGCTCGCCGCCTCGGCCGTGGAGCACGCCCTCATCGCCGAGGCGATCGCCGCGGCCGACCCGGCGCTCGCCGTCCACGCGACGCACGTCCACCTGCACAACAGCCTCGCCCACTTCCGGGCGGTGCTCGCCCCCGGCCCCGCCGCGCCCAGCTCCACCGACTGACACCCGTTCCCGATCCCCAGAACCGGAGACCGATCCCATGAAGACGCACCACGTCCGCACCTACCGCAGCGAGGAGAACCTCCCGAGGGAGGAGCAGCTCGCCTGGGCGATGGCCGAGGTGGCGACCGACCCGGTCGAGGTGAGCGAGCCGGTGACCGAGATGATCGTCAACCGCTTCATCGACAACGCCGCCGTCGCGGCGGCCTCGGTCGAGCGGCAGGCGCCCTCCTCGGCGCGGGAGCAGGCCCTCACGCACCAGCCGAGCAACGGCGGCGCGGGCGCGACCCTCTTCGGGCTGGGAGCCGGCGTGCGCGTGAGCCCCGAGTGGGCGGCATACGCCAACGGGGTCGCGGTGCGCGAGCTCGACTACCACGACACGTTCCTCGCCGCCGACTACTCCCACCCGGGCGACAACATCCCGCCGGTGCTCGCGGTCGCGCAGCACGCCGGGCGCGACGGCCAGGCCCTCGTCCGCGGCATCGCCACCGGCTACGAGCTCCAGATCGACCTGGTGCGGGCGATCAGCCTGCACAAGCACAAGATCGACCACGTCGCCCACCTCGGCCCGTCGGCGGCGGCGGGGATCGGCACCCTCCTCGGGCTGCCGACCGACGTGATCCACCAGGCGATCGGGCAGGCGCTGCACACGACGACCCAGACCCGGCAGTCGCGCAAGGGCGAGATCTCGTCGTGGAAGGCCTACGCGCCGGGCTTCGCCGGCAAGCTCGCCGTCGAGGCGGTGGACCGCGCGATGCGCGGTGAGACGAGCCCCGCGCCCATCTACGAGGGCGAGGACGGCGTCATCGCGTGGCTGCTCGACGGGCCCGAGGGTGCGTACGAGGTCCCGCTGCCCGAGCGGGGGGAGGCCAAGGAGGCGATCCTGCTCAGCTACACCAAGGAGCACTCCGCCGAGTACCAGGCGCAGGCGTGGATCGACTTGGCCCGCAAGCTCCTTCGCGAGCACCCTGAGGTCGCCGACCCGGACCGGGTCGAGAGCGTGGTCGTGCACACCTCACACCACACGCACTACGTCATCGGCTCCGGCGCGCAGGACCCCCAGAAGTACGACCCCCGCGCGTCGCGCGAGACGCTCGACCACTCGCTGCCCTACATCCTCGCCGTCGCGCTGCAGGACGGTCGGTGGCACCACGTCGACTCGTATGCCGCTGAGCGGGCCTCGCGGCCCGACACCGTCGCGCTGTGGCACAAGATCACGACGGTCGAGGACCCGGAGTGGACCGCGCGCTACCACGCAGCCGGCGGCGACCAGTCCTACGGCGGGCGAATCGTGGTGTCGCTCAAGGATGGTCGCGAGATCGTCGACGAGATCGCGGTGGCCGACGCGCACCCCCAAGGGGCCCGGCCATTCGCCCGGGACAACTACGTCGAGAAGTTCCGCACCCTCGCGACGCCGGTCCTCGGCGAGGCCGAGGTCGAGCGCTTCCTCGGTCTCGCGCTGCGGCTGCCCGAGCTGACGGTCGACGAGGTGCGGGACCTGACTTTCGTCGCGCAGCCGGGTGTCCTGCCGGTGGCCGCCCGCCGCGGCCTGTTCTGAGGAGGCGCCGACCGTGCTGTACGCCAAGCAGACCGCCGCGGAGAAGCGGCGCGTGCTCCGGGAGCGACTGGGCTCGGGTGAGCTGTTGCGCATCCCCGGCGCCTTCAACCCCTTGTCCGCCAAGCTGATCGAGCGGCGCGGCTTCGACGGCGTCTATGTCTCGGGGGCGGTGCTGAGTGCCGACCTCGGACTGCCGGACATCGGGCTGACGACGCTGACCGAGGTGGCCGACCGGACCCGGCAGATCACCCGGGTGACCGAGCTGCCCGCGATCGCCGACGCGGACACCGGCTTCGGCGAGCCGATGAACGTGGCCCGGACGGTGCAGGAGCTCGAGGACGCGGGCCTTGCCGGTCTGCACGTCGAGGACCAGGTCAACCCGAAGCGGTGCGGCCACCTCGACGGCAAGGTCGTCGTCGACGACACGACGGCCGTGCAGCGGATCCGGGCGGCCGTCGACGCCCGCCGTGACCCGAACTTCCTCGTCATGGCCCGGACGGACATCCGCGCCGTCGACGGGCTCGACGCGATGATCGACCGCGCACGACGGCTCGTCGACGCGGGTGCCGACGCGATCTTCCCCGAGGCGCTCCAGTCGCTCGAGGAGTTCGAGCAGGTCCGGGCGGCGATCGACGTGCCGATGCTCGCGAACATGACCGAGTTCGGCAAGAGCGAGCTCTTCACCGTCCAGCAGCTGCGTGACGTCGGCGTCAACATCGTCATCTGGCCGGTCTCCCTGCTGCGGATGGCGATGGGGGCGGCCGACCGGGCCCTCACGACCCTGCTCGAGGAGGGCTCGCTGACGTCGCGGCTCGGCGAGATGCAGCACCGCCGTGACCTCTACGACCTCGTCGACTACGAGGAGTACAACCACTTCGACTCGAGCGTCTTCAACTTCCGGGTCGCCGACTGAGCTCGTGGTCTGATGGACGCATGGACCGAGCGCGTGGGCTGACGGGCGTGACCGTCAACGGCCGGCTCGTCATCCCCGAGGCGGAGCTGCACGAGCGGTTCTCGCGCAGCTCCGGTCCGGGTGGCCAGGGCGTCAACACCGCCGACTCGCGCGTGGAGCTGAGCTTCGACCTCGCCCGGTCACGGTCCGTCCCCGAGCCACTGCGTGATCGGATGCTCGAGCGGCTCCGCGCCCGGCTCGTCGACGGGCGGATCACGGTCGTGGCGAGCGAGCACCGGAACCAGCTCGCGAACCGCAAGGCCGCGCGGCAGCGACTCGCCCAGCTGCTGCGGGAGGCCGGTGCACCGCCGCCGGCGAAGCGGCGCGCCACGCGTCCGACCCGCGGCTCACAGGAGCGCCGCCTCATGGCGAAGAAGGCCCGCTCCGAGGTGAAGCGCGGCCGTGGCCGCTACGCGCCGGGCTGATCCCGGCGACGCCATGCCTGCTCGGTGATCCGGTAGAGCTGCATGTCGACGTCGTACCACTTGCGCACGACCCCCTCGTCGGTCAGGCCGAGCCGTCCGCAGAGGCGGGCCGAGGCGTCATTGCCGACGTGGGTGACCGCCAGCACCTCGGACAGCCCGGCGCTGAAGGCGTGCGTGAGCAGGGCCTCCGCCGCCTCCGTGGCGTAGCCGCGGCCCCAGCTGTCGGGATGCAGGTGCCAGGCGATCTCGACCTCGCCGGCCTCGGCCTGTGGCAGCGGCAGGAGCATGACCGAGCCGGCCACCTGCCCGGTGTCGCGCACCTCGGCGGCCCACACCCCGAGCGGCGGGGTCGCGGACCGCTCCGCGTAGCGGTCGATGGTCCGGTGCGCCTCGTCGAGGTCGGCCATGACCCACGGCGTCCCGTCGCCGAGCCACCGGGTGACCTCCTCGCGGCCGAGCATGTCGAGCAGGCGGGGGGCCTCGTCGTGCCTCCAGGCGCGCAGGGTGAGCCGGTCGGTCTGCAGGGCGCTGGACGGCGTCATGGAGCGCAGCCTCCCAGCAGGCCGCTGCTCCTGCCACCGGAATTTGTCGGCTGCATGCGGTCAACGCCCCGGCTGCGTTGAACCGGCAGAGGGCCTGGTTCGTGACAGCGGGTATGGCCCCGGAGAGGC
>DASSTN010000138.1:0-4114 GCA_035707905.1 Intrasporangium sp. | reverse complement strand
CCGGTGGCTGGCGAGCAGACCGGCCACCGATGCGGCCGAGCCGGGCTCGACGAAGACGCCCTCCTGGGACGAGAGGTAGCGGTGCGCCTCGAGGATCTGCTCGTCGGTCACCGCCTCGATCCGGCCGCCCGACTCGTCGCGGGCCGCGATCGCCGCGTGCCAGGAGGCAGGGTTGCCGATGCGGATCGCCGTGGCGATCGTCTCCGGGTGGTCGACCGGGTGCCCCAGGACGAGCGGGGCGGCGCCGGCCGCCTGGAAGCCCCACATCCGGGGCAGCCGGGTCGCCGGTCCCGGCTGGTCACTGACCTGTGGGTCGGAGGAGTACTCGCGGTATCCCTTCCAGTACGCAGTGATGTTGCCGGCGTTGCCGACCGGCAGGCAGTGGATGTCGGGCGCGTCGCCGAGCGCGTCGACGACCTCGAAGGCAGCCGTCTTCTGACCCTCGATGCGGGCCGGGTTGACCGAGTTGACGAGCTCGACAGGGTAGGCCTCCGCGAGCTTGCGGGCGACCATGAGGCAGTCGTCGAAGTTGCCGTCCACCTGCAGCAGGGTGGCGCCGTGCGCGATGGCCTGGCTCAGCTTGCCCATCGCGATCTTGCCCTCGGGCACGAGGACGGCACACGCCATACCGGCCTTCGTGGCGTAGGCGGCCGCCGACGCGCTCGTGTTGCCCGTACTGGCGCAGATGACTGCCTTGGCGCCCTTCCCGGCCGCCACCGAGATCGCCGTGGTCATGCCGCGGTCCTTGAAGGAGCCGGTGGGGTTCAGTCCCTCGTACTTGAGGTGGACCTCTGCGCCGACTCGCTCGGAGAGCTTCTCCGCGTGGATGAGCGGTGTCCCGCCCTCACGGAGGGTCACGACGGGGGCGCCCTCGAGGAGCGGCAACCGGTCGGCGTACTCGGGGATGACGCCCCGCCACTGGTGCGCCATCAGGACCCCTCCACACGCATGACGGACATGACCTCCCGGACGACCTCGAGGGTACGCAGCGCCGCGACGGTCGCGCTCAGCGCGGCGTCGGTCGCCGTGTGGGTCACCACGACGAGGTTGGCGCCCGACTCCGACCGGTCGTCGTCGGCCGGCACCAGCCGCTGGCGCACCGTCTCGATCGAGACGTCGTGGTCCGCGAAGGCGGTCGCCACCTTGGCCAGCACACCGGGACGGTCGGCCACGTCGAGGCTGATGTGGTAGCGGGTCAGGGCGTCACCCATCGGCCTGATCGGCAGGTCCGCGTAGCTCGACTCCCCCGGCCCGAGGCCGCCGGCCACCCGGTGCTGGGCGACGGCGACGATGTCGCCGAGGACGGCCGAGGCGGTCGGGTCACCACCGGCTCCACGACCGTAGAACATGAGCTGACCCGCGGCGTTGGCCTCGACGAAGACCGCGTTGAAGGCGTCTCCGACCCCGGCGAGGGGGTGGCTGCGCGGGATCATCGCCGGGTGCACGCGGACGGAGATGCCGCCGTCGAGGCGTTCGCAGATCGCGAGCAGCTTGATGACGCAGTCCATTTCGCGGGCTGCCGCGACGTCAGCGGCGGTCACCTCGGTGATGCCCTCGCGGTGGACGTCCTGGCCGGCGACCCGGCTGTGGAAGGCCAGGGATGCGAGGATCGCCGCCTTGGCGGCAGCGTCGAAGCCCTCCACGTCGGCGGTGGGGTCGGCCTCCGCGTAGCCGAGCGCCTGGGCCTGCTCGAGCGCGTCGTCGAAGCTCGCGCCGGTGCGGTCCATCTTGTCGAGGATGTAGTTCGTCGTGCCGTTGACGATGCCGAGGACCTGCCGCACGTCGTCGCCGGCCAGCGACTCGCGCAGCGGACGCAGCAACGGGATGGCTCCGGCGACCGCGGCCTCGTAGTAGAGGTCGACGCCATGCTTGGCTGCCGCTGCGTAGAGGCTGGGGCCATCCTCGGCGAGCAGCGCCTTGTTCGCGGTGACGACGGAGGCGCCGTGCTCCATGGCCCGCAGGATGAGGGACCTGGCCGGCTCGATCCCGCCGATCACCTCGACCACGACGTCGGCCCGGGTGACGAGCTCCTCCCCGTCGGTGGTGAAGAGGGACGGGTCCACCCCTGTGTCGGAGCGGTCGCGACCGGCGCGCCGGACGGCGATGCCGACGATCTCGAGGGGGGCCCCGACCCGGGCGCACATGTCGTCGGCGTGCTCGGTGAGGAGCCGGGCGACCGCGCTTCCGACGACGCCGCAGCCGAGGAGCGCCACGCGCAACGACTTGCTGCTCTCTTGACCTGTCACGTGTGAATCCTGCCGCCTGACCCCGCGATGGACGCGATTGTGTCGCGATCCGGACAACACGACCGCAGGATCTGCAGTCCCTGCCCGTCCGGCCCGCGCCCCGCCTCAGACATCGAGGGCGAGGATGTCGTCGATCGTCTCACGACGCACGATGACGCGAGCCGCACCATCCCGGACGGCGACGACCGGGGGGCGCGGGGTGTGGTTGTACTGGCTCGACAGCGCCCGGCAGTAGGCGCCGGTCCCGGGGACCGCGATGAGGTCGCCACCGTGGATGTCAGCCGGCAGGAACTCGTCCATGACGACGATGTCGCCGCTCTCGCAGTGCCTCCCCACGACCCGGGCGAGCACGGGGTCGGCGTCCGAGCGGCGCCCCGCGACGGTGCAGGAGTAGTTCGCGTCGTAGAGCGCGGTGCGGATGTTGTCGCTCATCCCGCCGTCGACGGAGACGTAGACCCGGGACGCACCACCGTCGAGCTCGACTGGCTTGACGGTGCCGACCTCGTAAAGCGTGAAGGTGCTCGGCCCCGCGATCGCCCGTCCGGGCTCGATGGAGATGCGCGGCACCGGCACGCCCTCGGCACGACACTCGCGCTCGACGATGTCCGCCATGCCGGCGGCGAGCCGCGCTGGTGGCAGCGGGTCGTGCTCTGTCGTGTAGGCGATGCCGAAGCCACCGCCGAGGTCGAGCTCGGGCAGCTCCACCCCCAGCTCCTTGGTCACGGTCGTGTGCAGGCCGAGGACCCGGCGGGCGGACACCTCGAAGCCGGAGGTGTCGAAGATCTGCGACCCGATGTGGCTGTGCAGCCCGAGCAGCCGCAGAGTGTCGGGGCGGTCGAGGATCCGGCGCACCGCCTCGAGGGCCTGGCCGCCGGCGAGGGACAGGCCGAACTTCTGGTCCTCGTGCGCCGTCGCGATGAACTCGTGGGTGTGCGCCTCGACGCCGACGTTGACGCGCACGAGCACCGGGGCCACGACGCCGAGCTCCGCTGCGACTCGGGCGATCCGCTCGATCTCGTCGAAGGAGTCGACGACGATGCGCGAGACCCCGTACTCCAGGCCGTCCCGGATCTCGGCGACGCTCTTGTTGTTGCCGTGCATGCCGATACGGCTCCCCGGGAAGCCTGCTCGGCGTGCGACCGCCAGCTCACCGCCCGTGCAGACGTCGAGGCTCAGCCCCTCGGCATCGATCCACCGGGCAACCTCGGTGCAGAGGAACGCCTTTCCCGCGTAGAACACGTCCGCGCCGGACAGCGGCGCGAACTCAGCGGCATACTGCTGCTTGAACTCCCTTGCCCGAGAGCGGAAGTCGTCCTCATCGATGACGTAGGCCGGTGTCCCGAACTGCTGCGCGAGCTCGAGGGCGCTGACGCCGCCGACGGTGAGCACGCCGTCATCGGCGCGCCGCACCGAGCCGGCCCAGAGCGTGGGCACCAATGCGTTGACGTCGACGGGCGTCTCGAGCCAGGCCGGCCCCCGGTATCCCTCGGCGTGCAGCGCTCCGGCTTCGTGTGCTCGCATCCTCACATCCTCTCGGGGGCGCTCGCGCGGAGCAGACGCAGTCCAGTGCGCAAGACGTCGCGGGTCGCCGTCGCGAGGGCGAGCCTCGCGCCGTGGACCGGCTCGATGGCCTCCTCGAGGGTCACGGGCCGCACGGGGTGGACCCAGGCGTCGGCCCGGGTAGCGAGCTCGATCATGGCCGCCCGGACCCGCTCGGGATCCCCCGGCTGCCGGGCGAGCCGTTGTGGGACGTCCGCGAGGGTGACGAGGAGGACTCGCTCGGACACGTGGGTGAGCTGTTCGAGGCGGTCCGACGGGCGCATCTCCACACCGGCGGCGACAGCGTTGCGGACCAGACGGCACTGGCG
>DASSTN010000137.1:0-6677 GCA_035707905.1 Intrasporangium sp. | reverse complement strand
GCTCCGCCTCGACGCAGGTGAGGTCGACGAGGTCGTGACGGCTGATCTCCGCTGGACCATGGGGTCGAGCCCACTGGATGGCTCGTCGAGCACGAGGAGCTCCGGTCTGGTCATGAGGGCGAGGAACAGGGCCCCTTTCTGCCGGTTTGCCGCGAGACAGCTCCCGCGCGGGGCGGCGCAGGTCGAGGCCGAGCCGCTCGGCCAGCGCACCCGCCTCCGGTGGGCGGCCGAGCCCGTGCAGGTGGCCGACGTAGTCCACGTGGTCCTGCCCGCTCAGGCGGTCGTAGAGCGCGACGTCGCCGGACAGGTACCCGACCCGCCGGTGGACCGCCTCCCGGCACCGCCACGCGTCGAGCCCGAACACCTCGACCCGGCCCGACGTCGGGCGGATCATCCCCATGACGAGGCGCAGGGTCGTCGTCTTGCCGGCACCGTTCGGGCCGAGGTAGCCGAACACGTCACCGGCCTCCACGATCAGGTCCACGCCCCCGAGCGCCTCGGTCGTCCCGAACCGCTTGGTCACGTCCTCACACCGGATCACCGCAGGGCCCATGCCCTCAGGCTCCCGCCGGCCGTGGGTGCCCTGTCGGGACCAATGGCCCCCGGTATGCCGCTGGGCTGGGACCGCGCGTGACGCGCAGCCCCAGCCCAGCGGCATACGAAAGGGCTTGGCGAGCCCTCGGACCTTGGCTCAGTCCTCCAGGTCGACGACGGCGAACTTCGTCGCCTCGATGGCCTCGGCGAGCTCGCCGGCGAGCTGCTGCGAGACGACGTTGTCGACGTTGAGGACGCCGATGGCGCTGTCGCCGTGCCGCGAGACCTGCATGCCGCCGATGTTGACGCCGGCGTCACCGAGCAGCTGGCCGATCCGGCCGACGACACCGGGGCGGTCGGTGTACTCGAAGACGAGCATGTGGTCGGACAGCGGCACCTCGAGGTCGTAGTCGCCGACGCCGACGAGCTTCTCGACCATCTTCGGGCCGGTCAACGTCCCGGCGACGGAGACGATCGTGCCGTCGGCCAGCGTGCCGCGCAGGATCGTGATGTTGCGGAAGTCGCCGGCGTCGGGCGAGGTGACGAGGCGGACCTGGCAGTCACGCTGCTCGGCGAGGATCGGCGCGTTGACGTAGGTCACCGGGTCCTCGACCACGTCGGTGAACAAGCCCTTGAGGGCGACGAGCTTCCAGACGCTGACGTCGTGCTCGGTGATCTCGCCGCGGACGTCGATGTCGAGCTGCGCCGGGACCGCGCCCGCGACAGCAGTGAAGATGCGACCGAGCTTCTCCACCAAGGTGATTCCCGGGCGGACCTCCTCGGCGATGAAGCCGCTGCTGACGTTGACGGCGTCGGGCACGAGCTCGCCGCCGAGCGCGAGGCGGACCGACTTCGCGACGGCGATGCCGGCCTTCTCCTGCGCCTCCTCGGTCGACGCGCCGAGGTGCGGCGTGACGACGACCGACTCGTGCGCGAAGAGCGGCGACTCCGTGCACGGCTCGGTGGCGAAGACGTCGAGACCGGCGCCCGCCACCCGGCCCTCGTCGAGGGCTCGGGCCAGGGCGGCCTCGTCGACGATGCCGCCGCGGGCGGCGTTGATGATGCGGACGGACGGCTTGACCTTCGCCAGGGCGTCCTCGCCGATGAGGCCGAGGGTCTCGGGGGTCTTCGGGAGGTGGATCGTGATGAAGTCGGACTCGGCGAGCAGCTCGTCGAGGCTGACGAGCTGGGCCCCGATCTGGCCCGCCTTGGCCGCCGAGGCGTAGGGGTCGTAGGCGAGGATCTTCATCCCGAAGCCCTTGAGGCGCTCCGCGACGAGGGCACCGATGCGCCCGAGACCGACCACGCCGACCGTCTTGTCGAGCAGCTCGACGCCGGAGTACTTGCTCCGCTTCCAGGCCCCGCCCTTGAGGGACTCGTTCGCGGGGGCGATGTTGCGGGCGGTCGCGAGGAGCAGCCCGACGGCGAGCTCGGCGGCGGAGGTGATGTTGGACGTCGGCGCGTTGACGACCATGATCCCCGCCTGGGTGGCGGCCGCGACATCCACGTTGTCGAGGCCGACTCCGGCGCGGGCGACGACCTTGAGGTTCTTGCCGGCCGCGAGCGCCTCGGCGTTCATCTTGGTCGCGGAGCGGACGAGGACGGCGTCCACGTCGGCCAGGGCCGGGAGCAGCTCGTCCCGGTTGGCGCCGTCGCAATGGCGGACCTCGAAGTCGGGACCGAGCGCGTCGAGCGTGGCGGGCGACAGCTCTTCGGCAATGAGGACTACGGGTTTGGACACAGGGGGCTTCCCTTCGAACGGTGTACGGGCCCCGCCGAACGCGGGCCAACGAGTGGCACCGCGATGTGCCGGCGCCAGTCTAGGACCGGGGGACGGCGCCGCGGCAGGGTGCGCTCAGGATGTGACCGTGACGTGCACCTCAGGTGACGTGCGCTCGAAGGGCGGGTGAGCGGCATACCCTCTCCCGCTGGAAGGTCACCGACTATCGGACCGCGGCCCGATTGTGGGAGGTCATCGCTCCCGCACCCCACCGACTCTCGGGCCGCGGCCCCAATGTCCGAGGTGGCGACGGCCCCCAACGCGAATCGGCCACAGGGCCGGGCTCGAACTGAGTTCGGGCCGGCCCCGTGGCCGATTCTCGTGTCCTCAGCGCGCCGCGGACCCCTCGACGTAGTCGGCGTCCGTGTCCTGCACCCACGCCATGAGCTTGCGCAGGTCCTTGCCGGTCGCCTCGATCGGGTGCTGGGCGCCCTTCTCGCGCAGCGACTTGAACTCCGGCGCGCCGGCGTCCTGGTCGTCGATGAAGCGCTTGGCGAAGGCCCCGTTCTGGATGTCGGCCAGGACGTCCTTCATGTTCTCCTTGACGTGCGGGTCGATGACGCGCGGGCCGGAGACGTAGTCGCCGTACTCGGCCGTGTCGGAGACCGACCAGCGCTGCTTGGCGATGCCGCCCTCGATCATCAGGTCGACGATGAGCTTCAGCTCGTGGAGGCACTCGAAGTAGGCGACCTCGGGCTGGTAGCCCGCCTCGACGAGCGTCTCGAAGCCGTACTGGACGAGCTGGCTCGCCCCGCCGCAGAGGACGGCCTGCTCGCCGAACAGGTCGGTCTCGGTCTCCTCCGTGAAGGTCGTCTTGATGCCGCCGGCGCGCAGGCCACCGATCGCCTTCGCGTAGCTCTTCGCGAGGTCCCAGGCGTGGCCGGAGGCGTCCTTCTCGACGGCGAGGAGCACGGGGACGCCGCGGCCGTCGACGAACTCGCGACGCACGATGTGGCCGGGGCCCTTGGGGGCGACCATGATGACGTCCGCGTCCTGCTCCGGGGTGATGTAGCCGAAGCGGATGTTGAAGCCGTGGCCGAAGAGGAGCGCCGCACCCGGCTTGAGGTTGGGCTTGATGTCGTTGGCGTAGACGGTCCGCTGCACCTGGTCGGGCGTCAGGATGACGACGAGGTCGGCTTCCTTGACGGCGTCGGCGACCGGCAGGACCGTCAGTCCCTCGGCCTCGGCCTTGGCCTTGCTCTTGCTGCCCTCGGCGAGCCCGACGCGCACGTCGACCCCCGAGTCGCGCAGGTTGAGCGCGTGGGCGTGGCCCTGGCTGCCGTAGCCGATGACGGCCACCTTCTTGCCCTGGATCACGGACAGGTCAGCGTCGTCGTCGTAGAACATCTCGGCCATCGTGGCCTTCTCCTTCGGGTTGGGTTCAACTGCTCAGAGGGTATGCCGCTGAGCCGGGTCGGGATCGGCCCGTCCAGCAGGCGGGTGGCGGGGCTCCGCAAGGAGCCGCGCCCTTGGGTCAGGCGCTGCGGAGGGAGCGGTCCGTGATCGACCGCGAGCCGCGGCCCATCGCGACGACACCGGACTGGACGAGTTCCTTGATGCCGAACGGCTCGAGGACCGCGAGGAACGCGCTCAGCTTGTCGGCCGTCCCCGTCACCTCGATCGTCATCGCATCCGGTGCGACGTCGACGACCTTGGCCTTGAAGAGGTTGACCGTGTCGACGACCTGGCTGCGGGTCGTCGCGTCGGCCCGCACCTTGACGAGGCAGATCTCGCTGTGGACCGCGCCGCTCGTGTCGAGCTCGACGACCTTGAGGACCTCGACGAGCTTGTTCAGCTGCTTGGTCACCTGCTCGAGCGCCCCGGTCTCGACCTCGACGACGACCGTCATCCGGGAGATCTCCTCGATCTCGGTCGGGCCGACGGCGAGCGAGTCGATGTTGAAGCCCCGCCGCGAGAAGAGGGCCGCCACCCGCGTCAGGACGCCGGGCTTGTTCTCCACGAGAACCGACAACGTGTGCTTGCTCATTCCTCACGCTCCCAGACTGGGGCCTCGTCACGCGCGACCCGGATCTTGTCGTTGCTGACTCCGGCGGGCACCATCGGCCACACCATCGCATCGCGGTGCACGATGAAGTCGATGACCACCGGCCGGTCGTTGGTCTCGAGGGCCTGCTTGATCACCGCGTCCACCTCCTCGGGCTTCTCGGCGCGCAGTCCGAGGCAGCCGTAGGCCTCCGCGAGCTTGACGAAGTCGGGGATCCGCGCCCCCGTCGTCTGCAGGTCCGTGTTCGAGTAGCGCTCCCCGTAGAAGAGCGTCTGCCACTGCCGCACCATGCCCAGCGAGCTGTTGTTGATGATTGCGACCTTGATCGGGATGTTGTTGACGACACAGGTGGCCAGCTCCTGGTTCGTCATCTGGAAGCAGCCGTCGCCGTCGATCGCCCAGACCGTGCGCTCCGGCTCGGCCACCTTCGCGCCCATCGCGGCGGGAACGGCATACCCCATCGTCCCGAGGCCGCCCGAGTTGAGCCAGGCGTTGGGGCGCTCGTACTGGACGAACTGGGCCGCCCACATCTGGTGCTGCCCGACCCCGGCCACGTAGGTGGCGTCCGGACCGGTCAGCTCGCCGATGCGCTGGATGACGTGCTGGGGCGAGAGCGTGTCGTCCGAGCTGTCGGCCCAGCCGAGCGGGAAGGTCTCCTTCCAGCCGGCGACGAGCTCGCGCCAGGCCGAGTAGTCCCAGGTGGCCGGGTCCTCGGAGCCGGCTGCGCGCTCTGCCTCGATCTGGTGGATCAGCTCGGCGATCACCTCACGGACGTCACCGACGATCGGCACGTCCGCGGTGCGGTTCTTGCCGATCTCCGCCGGGTCGATGTCGGCGTGGATGACCTTCGCGTTCGGGGCGAAGGTCGACAGCTGGCCGGTCACCCGGTCGTCGAAGCGGGCACCGAGCGCGATGATGAGGTCGGACTTCTGCAGGCCGGTGACGGCCGCGACGGTGCCGTGCATGCCCGGCATACCGAGGTTGAGCGAGTGGCTGTCCGGGACGGTGCCGCGCGCCATCAGGGTGGTCACGACGGGGATCTGGGTGAGCTCGACGAGCCGGCGCAGCTGCTCGCTCGCCTCGGCCCGCACGACACCGCCGCCGACATAGAAGATGGGGCGCTCGGCGGCGGCGATGAGCCGGGCTGCCTCACGGATCTGCTTGCCGTGCGGCCGCGTCACCGGGCGGTAGCCGGGCAGGTCGAATTTCGGCGGCCAGGAGAACGTCGTCGTCGCCTGGAGGGCGTCCTTGCTGATGTCGACGAGGACGGGGCCGGGCCGGCCGGTGCGCGCGATGTGGAAGGCCTCGGCGATCGCCTGCGGGATCTTGGCCGGGTCGGTCACGAGGTAGTTGTGCTTGGTGACCGGCATGGTGATGCCCCGGATGTCGGCTTCCTGGAAGGCGTCGCTGCCGATCGCGGCGCTCGAGACCTGGCCGGTGATCGCGACGATCGGCACCGAGTCCATGTGGGCGTCCGCGATTGGGGTCACGAGGTTCGTCGCGCCCGGCCCCGAGGTCGCCATGCAGACCCCGACCCGGCCCGTCGCGGACGCGTAGCCCTCGGCCGCGTGGCCGGCGCCCTGCTCGTGCCGCACGAGGATGTGACGGACCTTCGTCGAGTCGAGCATCGGGTCGTAGGCGGGCAGGATCGCACCGCCCGGGATGCCGAAGACCGTGTCGGCCCCTACCGCCTCGAGGGCGAGGACGAGCGACTGGGCACCGGTGACCTCGACGGCCTGCTCCGGCTGCTCGTGGTTGGTGGGCCGGGGACGGGCCAGGGAGGCCACGTCAGCCGGCGAGGGCGCCTGCTTGGTGGTGTCGCTCACGGTGTCATCGCTTTCTCATCGAGTGGTGTGGGTCGTGTCTCCTGCACAAAAAAACCCTCCAGTCCGGGTGAGGACGGAAGGGGAAGCGCGCTGACCGGTCGGGGTCGGCGCGCTAGGGAAGTACGAGGATTCGAGCCACGCTCCAACCGTGCTCCTCCACCCGAGGGGTGTCAATCCACGAGATCGCAGATCTCACCATGTGACCGACGCGTCTCGCATGCGGGTGCCGAAGGTCACGTATGCCGCCCACCCGAGGTGGTCGGTGTTACTCCCAAGGTTCGCGGGTAAGGGCGCGAACGGTGTCGCCGGCCCGGGGCGCGTCCGCCGCCCCGTTCTTCCTGAAACGTCGAGATCGGGAGGCCCGCCATGAGCGTCCAGACCGGCATCATCACCACGAACGGCTCGGGCACAACCGGTTCGGCCCGCCCGGGAGCGGAGCACCGGCCTGAGCAGGCCCCCACCTGAGCGGGCTGCCGACCGCGGGCGAGCGGGAGGGCGTCCGGCCGTTTCAGCCGGCTGAGCGGCATACCGC
>DASSTN010000136.1:0-2228 GCA_035707905.1 Intrasporangium sp. | reverse complement strand
AGCCAGTGCGGGTGCAGGCTCTTCTCGACCTTCTCGCCACGGGCGAGGACGTTCTCGGGGAATCCCACGAGCCCGAGCCTATGGCGGCGCGACGGCTGGCGCGCTGCTCACCCGGCTCGTGTCGCTCACAGCCGGTAGCGTGAGCGCCACCCGAACCCGAAGGAGCCCCATGCCAGGTCGCTTCGTGTACTGGATGAACGTCTCGCTCGACCTCCGCATCGAGGCCGCAACCGGGGAGGACGGCGGCGGCGAGTGGCTGCGCATCGGGGAGTCGCTGCACCGGGAGTTCAACGCCCGCGCCAGCGCCTTGTCGATGATGGTCCAGGGCCGCGGGGTCTACGAGATCATGGACCCCTTCTGGCCGAATGCCCGTAATGACGAGTCGCTGCCCGGCTTCATGCGAGAGTACGGCGAGATCTGGACGTCGAAGCCCAAGGTCCTCGTCTCCCGCACCCGGCAGAGCGCCGACCACAACACGCGTGTCATCGGGGGCGACGACGCGATCGAGCAGCTCGCGACCCTGCGCGCGGAGGGCGAGGGCGACATCGGGGTCGGGGGCGCGACGCTCGCCACCCAGCTGCTGCAGGCGAACCTGCTCGACGAGCTGCTGCTCTTCACCCACCCCGTCATCCTCGGCCGCGGCCGACCGCTCTTCGACGAGCCGGTCGGACAGGTCGAGCTCGACCTGCTCGAGCAGCGGTCGTTCGACGAGGGCGTCACGATGCACCGGTACGCGGTGCGTGGCGCCCTCGGGACGTGAGGCGAGGGGTGGCCGGCGCCGCACTGCGGGGCCTGGCGCCGATCGGCGAGCGCGCCGCCTAGGGTGTCGCCATGCGCTACGACGACGTGATCATCGGGGCCGGGCACAACGGCCTGACCGCCGCCGCCTACCTCGCCCGGGCCGGGCGCCGGGTCCTCGTCCTCGAGCGGTCCGACCACCTCGGTGGCGCAGCCGTCAGCGCCCAGGCCTTCCCGGGCGTCGACGCCCGCCTCTCGCGCTACTCCTACCTCGTCTCGCTCCTGCCGCAGCAGGTCATCACCGACCTCGACCTCGACGTGCGTCTCGTCCGCCGGCGGTACTCGTCCTTCACCCCGGTCCCGGCCGAGCCGTCGCGCGGGCTGCTCGTCGACACCGGGGACGAGGACGCGACCGCGGCGCGGTTCCGTGCCGTGACGGGGAGCGACGACGCGTATGCCGCGTGGCGGGACTTCTACGGACGGATGGGGTCGCTCGCCGGCCGGCTCTTCCCCACGGTCCTCGAGCCGCTCCAGTCGCGCGAGGCGGTCCGCTCCCTCGTCGCGGACGATGAGCTCTTCGACGCCCTCACGGAGCGGCCCCTCGGTGAGCTCATCGAGCGGCTCGTGCCCGACGACACCGTCCGAGGCGTCATCGCGACCGATGCCCTCATCGGCACCTTCGCCTCGATGCGCTCCCCCGACCTGCGCCAGAACGTCTGCTTCCTCTACCACCTCATCGGTGGGGGCACCGGCGACTGGGACGTCCCGGTCGGCGGCATGGGCGCCGTGACCGACTCGCTCGCCAAGGCAGCGCTCTCGGCCGGGGCCGAGATCCTCACCGACGCGACGGTCACCCATGCCGACCCCTCCAGCGGCGATGTCCTCTGGGACGGCGGGCGGGCCACCGCCGGCACCGTGCATGCTGCCTGCGCGCCGGCCACCCTCAACCGCCTCCTCGCCGCGGCCGGGGCCGCACCGGTCCCGACGGAGGCCGACGTCGAGGGCGCGCAGCTCAAGGTCAACCTCCTGCTGACCCGGCTCCCCCGGCTGCGGGACGCGAGCGTGGACCCGGCCGCGGCCTTCGCCGGCACGTTCCACATCAATGAGGGCTACGAGCAGCTCGAGACCGCCCATGCCCAGGCCGAGTCGGGCATGCTCCCGGACCTGCCGCCCTGCGAGATCTACTGTCACACGCTGAGCGACCGCTCGGTCCTCGGGCCGGAGCTCGCCCGGACCGATGCGCAGACCCTGACGCTCTTCGGGCTGCACATGCCGGCCCGGCTCTTCCGCGAGGACAACGACGCCACCCGCCGGGCAGCCCTGGAGGCGACCCTGCGGTCACTCGACTCAGTTCTGGCAGAACCGATCTCGGACGTCCTGGCCCGCGACGGCGACGGCAACCCGTGCATCGAGGTCAAGACGCCCGTCGACCTCGAGGAGTCCGTCGGCCTGCCGGGAGGCAACATCTTCCACCGGTCCCTCCAGTGGCC
>DASSTN010000135.1:0-4032 GCA_035707905.1 Intrasporangium sp. | reverse complement strand
GGCCTCAGCCCTTGCAGCCCCACTGGGACAGGCCGTTGTCGGCGTAGACCCGGTTGGCCACCGTGATCTGCTGCTCCCGGCTGGCGAGGTCGGCGCGGGAGGCGAAGTCGTCGCCGCTGTAGGCGAGCCAGGTGCTCGCCGAGAACTGCAGGCCGCCGTAGTAGCCGTTGCCCGTGTTGATGTGCCAGTTGCCGCCAGACTCGCAGGCGGCGACGCGGTCCCACATGTCAGCTCGCGCGAGGTTGAGACCACCTCCCGAGCTCGACCCGCCCGAGCTCGTCGTCGTGGCCGTCGACGGCGCCGGGCGCGACTTGGTCCCGATGAGCAGGATCCGGTTGATCGCCGCCGTGGTGATCTCCGATGAGAGCTCCTTGGTCCCGGTCACCTTGCCGTCGACGAGGGTCCGCTCGAGCGTCACGGTGCGCTCGCCTGCCCGGCCGGCAGTCTTGACCTTCGTCTGGTCCGTGAAGAGGTCGTTGGTCTCGGTGCGGACCGTCTTGAAGGCGACCGGCTCGGTCCTCGTCGTCCGCTCCGTCGTCACCCGCTTGACCACGATCCTCGCCCCGTCGGTGAGCACAGTGGCAGCCGCGGGAGCCAGCTGGTCCTTGTCGCCGACCTTCACGCCGAGCTGGGCGAGCGCGTCGGAGACGGTCGCCGCAGTGACCGTGCGCTTCGTCGTCTTGCCGTCCGCGACGACCGTGACGGCCTTCGGCGTCGTGATCGACAGCGCCAGGCCCTCACGTCCGATGCCCTGCGACCGGGAGACCGACAGCTTGGCGTCGGGTGAGCGCAGACCGAGTGCCTCGAGGACGCCGTCGACCGTGGTCTCCGTCGTCCGGATCTGCTGGGTGCGGCCGTCGATCGTGATGGTGACCGGTCGGGAGTAGCTGACCTTCACGACGTCGCCGTCGTGCAGCTGCGCGCTCTCGGCGGGCGAGACGACGTCGCCGCTCGCGAGGGTGATGCCCTCCGAGTCGAGCAGGTCACCGACCGTGCTGCCGAAGACGTGGGCGGAGGCGGCCTTGCCGTCGACCGTCAGGGTGACTGCCTTGTCGAGCTGGGCGGCGCCGACCCCACCGGCGGTGAGGAGGGCAGCCGCGCCTGCGGCCGCGATGACCTGTGTCTTGCGTGAGATCAAAACTCTCCGAACGTCGTGCTCCCCAGCTGCACACGCGCTCTCGGGGTCACCGCTCGGAGGACGTCCCGACACCCTTGCCGACAGCCCTCGATGAGCGGCCGATGCGGGGTGGCAACCGGCCAACGGTCATCCAGAGAAACAGGCCGATCGTCAAAAGGTCAAGTTCGAGCGCCCCTCGCGGTCCCGCCGCGGGCGCCCCAGCGGTGACCGCGAGCCGGCTCAGGACCAGGGCCCGTAGACGCGTTCGGAGTTGTCGGAGACAACCCGGCAGAGGGTCGGCACGTCAACCGCGAGGACACCGGCCATGGCGCGAATCGTCAATGGCACCAAGTAACTTGCGTTCGTCGCTCCGCGGTGCGGCATGGGGGTGAGGTAGGGCGCATCGGTCTCGACGAGGACCTGCTCGAGGGGCGTGACGCTGAGGGCGTCCCGCAGCTCGCGCGCGTTCTTGAATGTGACGGTTCCCGCAAAGGACAGGTAGTAGCCGCGGGCGACGCACTCCCGGGCCATCTCGAGGTCGCCCGAGAAGCAGTGCAGCACCGTCCGCTCGGGCGCGCCCTCCTCCTCGAGGATCCGCAGGACGTCGGCGTGCGCGTCGCGGTCGTGGATCTGCAGCGCCCTGCCGGTCCGCTTGGCGAGGTCGATGTGCCAACGGAACCCGTCCTGCTGGACGCCGCGGCCCTCCGGCCCCGTCCAGTAGTAGTCGAGCCCCGTCTCGCCGATGGCGCGGATCCGAGGATGGGTCGCGTGCCGCTCCATCGTCTCGTAGGCGGCTGCCAGCCTCCCGGCGTCTGCGAGCTTGGGAACCTCGTTGGGGTGCAAGGCGATCGCCCCCACGATCTGGGGGAACTTCTCGATGACGCCCATCGTGAAGTCGATCCCGTCGAGGTCGCAGCCGACCTGGACGATCCGGCTCACGCCGACCGCACCCGCTCGCGCCACGGCGTCCTCGATGGGGAAGGGCTCGTCGCCCTCGCGCGTGATGTCGAGGTGGGCGTGGTTGTCGACGACGTCGATCGGCAGCGGGTCGGGGGCGTCCGGAAGCCCCCGACGTCCCGAGGACGACTTCGGGCTCACGCCTCCCCCGCCTCGTCCTCCGGAGTCTCGTCGGTCTCGTCGGGCTCGTCCTCCGGCTCCCCGGTGACGTCGTCGTGCTCCTGCCGCATCCGGGCGATCTCCTCCTCGACCACCGACGGGTCGAACTTGGTGAAGACCGGGGTCGGCTTGCCGATCGGCGTCCCGACGACGACGGGGCGCGACTCCCAGGCCGGTGTCGCCGAGTAGTCGCCCGTGATGACGGGGTACGGCTTGCCGTTGTCGAGGTCGGTCACCTCGTCGAGCCGCGGCATCGGGATGAAGTCGCCCTCACCGCCCATGACCCGGTGCACCCGGTTCGCCCCGTGTGGCAGGAACGGCGCCGTCATCGTGTTGAGGTCGCTCACCGCCTGGGCGAGGACGTGCAGCACAGTGCCGAGCCGCTCGCGCTGGTCCTCGCCCTTGAGCTTGAATGGCTCGGTGTCGGCGACGTACTTGTTCGCCTCGCCGACGATGCGCATCACCTCGCCGATCCCCTGCTTGAACCGCTGCCGCTCGATCAGGCGGCCGACCGTCTCGAACCCGGCACGCACGCTCGCGAGGAGCGCCTCGTCGACCGGCTCGAGCGCACCGGCCGCTGGGATCTCGCCGAAGTTCTTGGCGATCATCGAGGCCGTCCGGTTGACGAGGTTGCCCCAGCCTGCGACGAGCTCGGAGTTGTTGCGCTGGACGAACTCGGCCCACGTGAAGTCGCTGTCCTGGCTCTCGGGGCCGGCCGCACAGATGAAGTAGCGCAACGGGTCCGCGCCATACCGGTCGAGCACGTCACGGACGTAGATGACGTGACCGCGTGAGGTGGAGAACTGCTTGCCCTCCATCGTCATGAACTCGGACGCGACGACCTCGGTCGGCAGGCTCAGCACCCCGTACTCCCCCGGCTCGCCGCCCTTGGTCCCGCGCCCCGCGTAGGCGAGCAGCTCGGCAGGCCAGATCTGCGCGTGGAAGGTGATGTTGTCCTTGCCCTGGAAGTAGTACGAGACCGCCTCCGGGTCGTTCCACCACTCGCGCCACCGCTCGGGGTCACCGACGCGGCGGGCCCACTCGATCGAGGCCGACAGGTAGCCGACGACGGCGTCGAACCAGACGTAGAAGCGCTTGTGCGGCTGGTCGCGCCAGCCCTCTATCGGGACCGGGATGCCCCAGTCGAGGTCACGCGTCATGGCCCGCGGCCGGACGTCCTCGAGGAGGTTCTTGGCGAACTTGATGACGTTGGGCCGCCACGTCCCCGATGCCTCGCGCTCGTCGAGCCACTCGCGCAGCGCGTCGGCGAGCGCCGGCAGGTCGAGGAAGAAGTGCTGCGTCTCGACGAACTCCGGTGTCTCGCCGTTGATCTTGCTGCGCGGGTTGATCAGGTCGGTCGGGTCGAGCTGGTTGCCGCAGTTGTCGCACTGGTCGCCGCGGGCCTCCGGGAAGCCGCAGATCGGGCAGGTGCCCTCGATGTAGCGGTCGGGCAGCGTCCGCCCGGTCGACGGGCTGATCGCGCCGCGGGTCGTCTGCTCGAGCATGTAGCCGTTGCGCCAGTCGCCGGTGAACAGCTCCTGCGCCACCGCGTAGTGGTTCGCCGTGGTCGTGCGGGTGAACAGGTCGTAGGACAGGCCGAGGTCGGTCAGGTCGGTCGCGATGACCCGGTTGTACTTGTCGGCGACCTCCATCGGGGTGAGGCCCTCCTTGTCGGCGAGGACGAGGATCGGGGTGCCGTGCTCGTCGGTGCCGGAGACCATGAGCACGTCGTGGCCCGCCATCCGCATGTACCGACTGAAGACGTCGGAGGGCACGCCGAAGCCGGCCACGTGGCCGAT
>DASSTN010000134.1:0-2065 GCA_035707905.1 Intrasporangium sp. | reverse complement strand
GGCCCGTCGTACGACGTGGGCATCCCAGACCTTCTCGGCCAGTGTTCCTGACATTCTTCCTCCGGTGCGGCAACTGGACGACGGCCCACGCGCAGCCCGGTAGGGCTCACGGCGGCTCCGCTCGTTACTCAAGAGTCGTCGTTTTCCCGGGGTTTCGAATTGACGTCTCAGTGCCTGAGACGGCAATATCAGGTCATGGACAAGTCAAGTGGAGTCGGAGTCCTCGACAAGGCGGCGACCGTCCTGGGCGCGCTCGAGGCCGGCCCGGCGACCCTCGCCCAGCTCGTCGGCGCGACCGGCCTCGCTCGGCCGACGGCACACCGCCTCGCCGTCGCGCTCGAGCACCACCGCCTCGTTGCGCGCGACATGCAGGGCCGCTTCGTGCTCGGCCCGCGCCTGGCCGAGCTCGCGTCCGCTGCGGGCGAGGACCGTCTCCTCGCTGCCGCCGGCCCGGTCCTCGGCGCCCTGCGGGACCACACGAACGAGAGCGCGCAGCTCTTCCGCCGACAGGGCGACCAGCGCATCTGCGTGGCCGCAGCCGAGCGCCCCGTGGGCCTGCGCGACTCCATTCCGGTCGGGGCGACCCTGTCGATGTTGGCGGGGTCGGCCGCCCAGGTGCTGCTCGCGTGGGAGGAGCCCGACCGGCTGCACCGCGGCCTGCACGGGGCGGCCTTCACCGCGACGACCCTCTCAGGGGTTCGCCGCCGCGGCTGGGCGCAGAGTGTGGGCGAGCGCGAGCCGGGCGTCGCGTCCGTCTCCGCGCCCGTGCGGGGCCCGTCCGGACGGGTCGTCGCCGCGGTGTCGATCTCCGGCCCGATCGAGCGGCTCTCCCGCCAGCCGGGCCGCCTGCACGCCGCCACCGTCGTGGCGGGCGCCAACAAGCTGACCGAGGTGCTCCGCAGGGCCCAGGCCCAGCAGCAGCAACAGCAGCAGGAGGATGCCTGAGGGCAGCTGCCCCGGCCATCCTGCTGCCCCAGCTCGCCCCGCGCCTCCCGCGCCCGGTTGCGCGAGCCGGCCCAGCGGCATACCGCGTCGCCTTCGCGCACACAACGGATCGGTCACGTTCGGCGTCATGACCCCACCTTTGCCAACCATTCGGCCGCTCGCCGCGTCACCCTGATTGCCAGCATCGCTCGGACGAAGGGATCGCCATGACAGCCGCATCGGGACGCCGCCCCCGCGCCAGGACGCACGGGGTCGCCGCCCTCGGCGTCGGCGTCGCCCTCCTGTTGACGGGCTGCAAGTCAGAGGGCCCACAGGCGTCCCAGACGCCGATCCCCTCCCAGAGCCCGGTGGGCACGACCACGGCGAGCAGCACGCCTCCCCCGACGAGCGCAGCGGCCCCGACGAGCACAGCGGCCCCGACGACCACAGCGGCCCCGACGAGCCCGAGCGCCACCCCGTCCGTCACCGCCACCGCGCCCTCCCCGACGAGCGCGACCACCAAGCCTGCGCCAACAGCCACACCCGAGCCGGCCCCCGTCGTGCTCCTGCGGGCCGGCGACTCCTCCTCCAAGGTCCGCGAGCTGCAGGCCCGCCTCCGGCAGCTGCGCTGGTACGAGGGTGACGTGACCGACCACTACGGGACGAAGACGACAGCGGCCGTCAAGGGCTTCCAGGCGAAGCGCGGGTTCCCGGCCACCGGCGAGCTCGACGAACGGACCTGGCAGCGGGTCGTCTCGATGACTCGGCCCCCGACCCGGGACGAGCTCAACAACATCCTGCCCAAGCCCGTGGTGGCAGCCCCCGGCAAGCTGAGCTGGGACGTCGACCAGCGCTGCCTCACCGGGCGGGTCATCTGCATCAGCAAGGCGACGCGAATGCTCACGTGGGTCGTCGAGGGCGTGCCGCAGTACCAGTTCGACGTCCGCTTCGGCAGCGAGGCCCTGCCGACCCGGGAGGGCACCTTCGCCATCACCTGGAAGAAGAAGGACGTCATCTCGAACCTCTACCACACCCCGATGCCGTACTCGATGTTCTTCAGTGGCGGGCAGGCGATCCACTACTCGTCGAACTTCGCCCGCCTCGGCTACAACGGCTCGTCGCACGGCTGCGTCAACGTGCG
>DASSTN010000133.1:0-6659 GCA_035707905.1 Intrasporangium sp. | reverse complement strand
CCTCAAGGCCGGCGGTGTCGACTACGCCACCACGGGCGGCAAGATCGACGACATCAAGGACAAGCTCGACGCCTACAAGCAGAAGATCATCTCGGGCGAGATCAAGGTTCCCGCCGCCTGATCTCAGTCGGGACCGATCCTGCGTTCCATGGGGCCCGGGCGGCGCACCGCGCGTCGCTCGGGCCTTCTGCTCCCGCCGGGCCGGCCGGCGGTAGGTTCGTGCAGGTAGTTCATCTCGCCCGCGCCGTAGCGGGCCCATTTGAGGAGCGTGCGTCATCGTCGCCAACGACTCGCAGTTCCGCGACGCGACCCGTGACGCCACGGTCGTCGCTCCGGACGCGGAGCTGACTCACCGCGGCACGCCCGTCGTCGAGCTGCACGGGATCACCAAGCGGTTCCCCGGCGTCGTCGCCAACAAGGACATCGAGCTCACCGTCGACAAGGGCACGATCCACGCCATCGTGGGTGAGAACGGTGCCGGCAAGTCGACGCTGATGAAGATCCTGTACGGGGTCCAGCAGCCCGACGAGGGGACGATCTCGGTCGAGGGCCGCGAGCTGAGGCTGCGCACCCCCTCGGACGCGATCGAGGCCGGCATCGGCATGGTCTTCCAGCACTTCCAGCTCGCCGACAACTTCACCGTCCTCGAGAACGTGGTCCTCGGCGCCGAGGGCCTGCACGGCATCGGTGACGCCGCCCGCCGGAAGATCCGCGAGCTGTCCGACTCCTACGGCCTCGGGATCCGCCCCGACGCACTCGTCGCCGATCTCGGTGTCGGCGCCCGCCAGCGCATCGAGATCCTCAAGGTCCTCTACCGCGGCGCCAAGATCATCATCCTCGACGAGCCGACCGCCGTCCTGGTGCCGCAGGAGGTCACCGAGCTCTTCGACAACCTGCGCGGTCTCACCGCGGAGGGCCTCACCGTCATCTTCATCTCCCACAAGCTCGACGAGGTGCTCCAGGTCGCCGATGCGATCACCGTCATCCGCCGAGGCACCACGGTGGCCGAGGTCGACCCCAAGGGTGTCACCGCGCGGCAGCTGGCCGAGCTCATGGTCGGCTCCGAGCTGCCGAGCCCGCAGACGGAGGAGTCCACCGTCACGGACACCCCGGTCCTGACGATCGAGGACACCTCCCTCGACAACCCGTTCGGCGGGCCGCGCCTGCTCGACGACATCAACCTGACGATCCACTCCGGCGAGATCGTCGGCATCGCCGGGGTCGAGGGCAACGGCCAGGCCGAGCTCGTCGAGGTCATCATGGGCATGCGAGAGCCGTCCTCCGGCCGGATCCTGCTCGGCGACGTCGACACCTCCGACTGGCAGACCCGTGAGATCCGCGAGGCCGGCATCGGCTACATCCCGGAGGACCGTCACCGACACGGCCTGCTCCTCGAGGCACCGCTGTGGGAGAACGTGGTCCTCGGCCACCAGACCGAGTCGACCTACCTGAGCGGCCCGGGGGGCTGGCTCATCGACGCGTCCGCGGCCAAGAAGGAGACCGAGACGATCGTCGAGCAGTACGACGTGCGCACGCCGTCGATCAACGTCACGTCCGGCTCGCTCTCCGGCGGCAACCAGCAGAAGCTCATCATCGGCCGCGAGATGCGCCGCAACCCGCGCGTCCTCGTCGCCGCGCACCCGACGCGCGGTGTCGACGTGGGCGCCCAGGCGGCGATCTGGGACCACATCCGAGAGGCCCGACGCCAAGGGCTCGGGGTGTTGCTCATCTCGGCCGACCTGGAGGAGCTCGTCGGGCTGTCCGACAGCATCCGGGTCATCCTGCGCGGCCGACTCGTCGGGCAGTTCGACCCCGACACCGTGACGCGCGAGGAGCTGGGCGCGGCCATGACCGGCGCCGGCGCGTCCCAGGGCGCGCAGCCCGCCGAGGAGATGCCGATCAGCGACCCGGTCGAGCCCGTCGCGCCGTGGGGCTCGTCGGCGACGGAGCAGAACACCAGCAAGGAGGATGGCCAGTGAACACCCGGTTGGACGGCCGCCGGATCCTGATGGCGGTCGCGGCGCCGCTGCTCGCGGTCGTCGTCGCGGTCGTCGTCACGTCGCTCATCCTCGTCGCGGCCAAGGACCCTGTGGGCCAGGTCTGGTCGACCATCCTCTCGGCGCCAAAGCCACGCGTCATCTCGGCGATCATCAACGCTGCCACCGTCTACTACCTCTCGGCCGTCGCGGTCGCGATCGGGTTCAAGATGAACCTGTTCAACATCGGCGTCGACGGCCAGTACCGGATTGCGGCCTTCTTCGCGGCGCTCGTCGCCGGCCAGGGCTGGTTGCCCGGTCCGCTCAACATCCTGCTCGGCCTCGTCGTCGCGATCGTCACCGGCGGCATCTGGGCAGCGATCGCCGGCATCCTCAAGGTCTGGCGCGGCGTCTCCGAGGTCATCTCGACGATCATGCTCAACGCGATCGCGACCGCCCTGGTCGCGTTCCTGCTCCGCAAGGTGGCCATCGAGTCCGGCGGATCGAACGTCGTTCAGACCAAGCCGATCCCCGAGTCGTCGCAGGTCCCCGGCTTCAAGCTCGTCCCCGGGAGCAGCCGTGAGGTCTACGGGCTGATCATCCTCGCGATCATCGTCGGCATCGCCTACTGGTTCGTCCTCAACAAGACGCGCTTCGGCTTCGACCTCCGGGCCACCGGCGCGTCCGAGACGGCCGCAGTGGCGAGCGGCGTCAAGGTCAAGCGGATGGTCGCGGTGTCGATGATCATCTCCGGCGGTGTCGCTGGGCTGGTGGGCATGCCGCTGCTCTTCGGGCAGGACTACTCCTACGGGTCGACCTTCCAACCGGGGCTCGGCTTCGCGGGCATCGCCATCGCGCTGCTCGGCCGCAACCACCCCATCGGCATCGCGCTGGCGGCGCTGCTGTGGTCGTTCCTCGACCAGCAGTCCAACGCCCTGCAGATCCAGGCCGGCGTGAGCGACAAGCTCGTCCTCGTCGTCCAGGGCGTGATCGTCCTGTCCGTCGTCATCGCCTACGAGATCGTGCGGCGCGCCAACGTCCGGATCGAGCAGCGCCGCGTCGCCGCACGACTTGCCGCGGAGACGGGCGCGCCCCTGGAAGGAGCCCGGGCATGACTGGAGTCTCGATCCCGATGAGGCGACGACCGACCCACGAGCGATGCTCGCAGCGAAGGGAAGCAGTGCGATGACCGGTTCAGACACGCTGACCCGCACCCCGGGTCCCGAGGTGGAGGCGGAGCCGTCGCTCTGGCGCCGCTCGGCGCTGCTGCGTGCCGCCGTGTATGCCGTCGGCGGCCTCGTCGTGGTCTCCCTCGTCCGCGTCATCACGGGCGCGAATGACATCGACTCCTCGGGCGCGCTCGCCGCCGCTCTCGCACTCGCGGCACCGATCGCCCTTGCCGGCCTCGGCGGGCTCTGGTCAGAGCGTGCCGGCATCGTCAACATCGGCCTCGAGGGCATGATGATCCTCGGCACGTGGGGTGGTGCGTTCTTCGCCTACCACTACGGCGCCTGGGCCGGTGTCCTCGGCGCGGTCCTGCTCGGCGTCATCGGTGGGGCCATCCATGCCCTCGCCACCGTCATCTTCGGCGTCGACCACATCGTCTCCGGTGTCGCGATCAACACGCTCGGCGCAGGGGCGGCGGCCTACCTCGCGGCCCGCACCTTCACCGGGCTGCCCGGCGGCGGCCCGACGCAGTCGCCGGGGCTCCCGGACCTTCCCACGGTCACGGTCGCCCCGCTTGCTGACTGGCTCGGCAACCTCGAGAAGGGCGGCACCTTCCTCGTCGCCGACATCGCGTCCGGCTTGCGAGCCCTGGTGTACCACCTCTCGGTCCTGACGATCATCGTCGCCCTGCTCTTCGTGCTCACCGCCTGGGTGCTGTGGCGCACCGGCTTCGGCCTGCGGCTGCGGTCCTGCGGCGAGGCTCCGACCGCCGCGGAGACGCTGGGCGTCAACGTCTACCGCTACAAGTTCGTTGCGACAGTCATCTCCGGTGGCCTCGCCGGCCTCGGTGGCGGCTTCCTCGCCCTCGTCGCCTCAGGCCTCTACCGCGACGGGCAGACCGGTGGTCGAGGCTTCATCGGTCTCGCCGCGATGATCTTCGGCAACTGGCGACCCGGCGGCCTCGCGGGTGGCGCCGCCCTCTTCGGCTACACCGACGCGATCAACCTCCGGGGCGGCGACGAGGTCATCCGGGCCTACCTGCTGCCGATGGCGGTGTTCCTGCTGCTGTGGGGTGCCTGGCAGCTCTGGCGGCGCAAGCGCGGGAAGCCGATCACCGGCGTGGTCTCCGTCGTGATGGCCGTCGTCGTCGGCGCCTGGTTCATGCTCATGAAGGCCATGCCGAGCGAAATCACGCAGATGACTCCCTACATCGCGACACTGCTCGTGCTCGCCTTCGCATCACAGCGCCTGCGTATGCCCAAGGCCGACGGGGTCATCTACCGCAAGGGAGAGGCGACGTGACGGCCCAGCCGGAGCGCAAGGCGCCGCCGGAGTCGCCGGCGAGCTCAGCGGCATACGACATCGACTGGAACGCGCTGCAGGAGCGCGCCGTCGAGCTGATGCGGCGGGCCTACGCGCCCTACTCGAGGTTCCCCGTGGGTGTCGCCGGCCTCGTCGACGACGGGCGCCTCGTCGCCGGATGCAACGTCGAGAACGCCGGCTATGGGGTGGCCCTGTGCGCCGAGTGCGGCATGGTGTCGGACCTAGTGGCGACGGGCGGTGGCCGGCTCGTGGCGGTCTACTGCGTGGGCGCCGACGGGCAGCCGCTCATGCCGTGCGGCCGGTGCCGGCAGCTGCTCTGGGAGCACGGCGGCCCGACGTGCCTGCTGCAGACGCCCAAGGGGGTCCTGCCGATGACCGAGGTGCTGCCCCAGGCGTTCGGGCGCGAGGACCTCGAGGAGCTGGCGGGAACCGCGAACACCGAGGAGTGAGGCCAGGATGAGCGAGCCCTTCGACGCCGTCGACGTCATCGCGACGAAGCGGGACCGGCAGGAGCTGTCCGACGAGCAGATCGACTGGGTCATCGACGCCTACACCCGGGGCGCCGTCGCCGAGGAGCAGATGTCCTCGCTGGCGATGGCGATCTACCTCAACGGGATGACGCAGCACGAGATCGCCCGGTGGACCGATGCGATGATCCGGTCGGGGGAGCGTCTCGACTTCTCCGGCCTGTCGCGCCCGACCAGTGACAAGCACTCGACGGGCGGTGTCGGCGACAAGATCACGCTGCCGCTGGCACCACTCGTCGCGGCCTGCGGCGTGGCGGTGCCCCAGCTCTCGGGGCGCGGACTGGGCCACACGGGTGGGACGCTCGACAAGCTCGAGTCGATCCCGGGCTGGCGGGCCTCGCTCCCGAACGACGAGATGATGCGCCAGCTCGAGGACGTCGGCGCTGTCATCTGCGCTGCCGGGGCCGGGCTGGCGCCGGCGGACAAGAAGCTCTATGCGTTGCGGGACGTGACCGGCACGGTGTCGTGTGTGCCGCTCATCGCCTCGTCCATCATGAGCAAGAAGATCGCGGAGGGGACGGGCTCGCTCGTCCTCGACGTCAAGGTCGGGTCGGGCGCCTTCATGAAGGACCTGGCCGGCGCACGCGAGCTGGCCTCGACGATGGTGCACCTCGGGCAGGACGCGGGGGTCCACACGGTGGCCCTGCTGACGAACATGCAGACACCGCTCGGCCTGACCGTCGGGAATGCGCTCGAGGTCCGCGAGTCCGTCGAGGTGCTGGCCGGGGGCGGACCGCCTGACGTCGTCGAGCTGACCGTCGCGCTCGCCCGCGAGATGGTCGCCGGAGCCGGGGTGACGGGCGAGGATCCGGCCGACGTGCTCGCGTCCGGCAAGGCGATGGATGCGTGGCGGCGGATGATCAGCGCGCAGGGCGGTGAGCCCGACGCAGAGCTGCCGGTCGCAAGGGAGAGCCACACGGTGCTCGCGCCGGCGGACGGGGTGCTGGTGCAGCTCGATGCCCTCGCCGTCGGCGTCGCATCGTGGCGGCTGGGGGCGGGGCGGGCCCGCAAGGAGGACCCCGTCCAGGCGGGAGCCGGGATCGAGCTGCATGCCAAGCCGGGCGCGTCCGTGCGCGGGGGCGAGCCGCTCATGACCCTGTACACGGACGAGCCGGCGCGGTTCGAACGCGCCCTCGAGGTACTCGAGGGCGGCTACCTGATCGCCCCCGAAGGATCGCGCCCAGACCTGCTCCCGATCGTCATCGAGCGGCTCGCCTAGCGCGTCTGCGCTGGTCAGAGCGGGTATGCCGCTGGGCTTGGGGCGCGATTAGGACTTCCGGGGCGGAGCGGTGTAATGTTTGGGCTCCCGCCGGAAGCCCCCGGAGCAGACAGCGGTTCGCAGCCCGAACCGCCGATTTGACTCGCGGAGAGCGAGGCGGGTAAGTTTGAAGGGTTGCCCCGGAGGCCGGAATGTGGTTCTGGTTGATGGTGTGTGTCCGATTCTTGAGAACTCAACAGCGTGTCAAAAATCGATGCCTATTTACCTCGTCGCGAGGTGTTCCTGGCTGCCCGTTGTGGGTGGTTGGGGGTGTCTCGTGGTGATGATTTCTTTGGTTGAAGATGACAGCTTTTATGCTAGTTGTTTACTTCTGCCAGTGATTTGGCCCTTCGTGGGTTTTGTAACTTCAACGGAGAGTTTGATCCTGGCTCAGGACGAACGCTGGCG
>DASSTN010000132.1:0-5380 GCA_035707905.1 Intrasporangium sp. | reverse complement strand
CCCTCCACCGGCACTGCCTCGGTCGTGTTGGCCCGCACGTCGCTGCCGCCCTGCTTCTCGGTCATCCCCATCCCCGAGATCGCGCCGGCCTTCTCGGCCACCGGCCGGATCCCGAAGTCGTACTCGCGGCTCGCGAGCTTCGGCAGCCACACCGACGCGAGCCGGGCGTCGTGCCGCAGGGCCGACCCAGCGGCATACGTCATCGAGACGGGACAGCCGTGGCCGGCCTCGACGCGCGACCACATGAGGAAGCCCGCGGCCCGGCGCACGTGGGCGCCGCGGCCGGGGGCGACGGTCCACGGCTCCGCCGTCAGGCCGGCACCGACGGCCCGGGTCATCAGCCAGTGCCACGACGGGTGGAACTCCACCTCGTCGATCCGGTTGCCCCGGGCGTCGTGGGTGCGCAGGATCGGCGGGTTCGTGTCGGCGAGGCGACCGTGCTCGAGCGCCTCAGCCGTGCCCCCGAGCCGGCCGAGCTCCCGCAGGCTGTCGAGGTCACCGGGGTCGGCCCACCGTTCGACCGCCTCGGCCAGGGGCCGGTCCTGCTCGAGCAGGTGGTGCCCGACGAAGGGCGGGACCTGGTTGGTGACGAGATGGGTTCGCACGACCCGAGCCTAAGGTCGTGGGTGTGACGTCCCCACCCGGATAGCCTCAGCGGTGATGGAGGTCAAGAGGCGGGTGCGGCGGGCTCTCGTCCACGTGCCCGGGGCGATGAGCGCGGCGCGTCTCATCCTGGAGACGACGCGGGCCTGCCTGCGCTACCGCGTGACCGGGCTGGCATCGGAGGCAGCCTTCTTCATGCTCCTGTCGCTGCCACCCCTCGTCCTCGGGCTCTTCGGCGGGGTCGGCTACGTCGGCTCCCTCCTCGGTCCCGACACCGTGGACCGGGTCGTGGAGGCCGTCAGCACGTATGCCGCCCAGTTCCTTTCGCAGGAGACGCTCTCCCAGCTGCTGCTGCCGACCGTCGACGACGTGCTGCACACGGGCCGTGCCGACCTCATCTCGGTCGGCTTCCTGCTCTCGCTGTGGTCCGGCTCCCGGGCCCTCAACGTCTTCGTCGACACCATCTCGATCATGTACGGGCAGAGCGGGGTGCGCGGCATCATCCGCACCAGGGCGCTGTCCCTGTCGCTCTACTCGGTGGGGGTCGTCATCGCGGTCATCATCATGCCGCTGGTGCTGCTCGGGCCGGAGATCATCGGCGGATGGCTCCCGGACCAGTTCCGCCTCGTCATGATCGCGTACTGGCCGCTCGTCCTCGTCCTCACCATCGCGGCCCTCACGACGATCTACCACGTGGCGACCCCCCGACGGGCGCCGTGGTGGCGCAACATCCCGGGTGCCGTCCTCGCCTTCACGATCTGGGTCGTCGCGTCGGTCGTGGTCCGCACCTCACTCGAGGCGTCCCTCGGCGGGCCCTCGATCTACGGCCCGCTCAGCACGCCGATCGTCCTGCTCATCTGGCTCTACGTCCTCGCCATCGCGATCCTCGTCGGCGCCGGGCTCAACGCAGCGACGCGCGTGCTGTGGCCAGTGCATCTGCACGACGGGCTCGGGCGCGGCCTCCTGGCCAGGGCACGGGACGGTGCCGAGAACCTGTTCACCCGCGCTGACTCCTCGATGCGCGAAGCCGGGGTCGAGGAGGCGACGCCGGGCGAGCGGTCGGCCGGCCCTGCGGAGGCTGACGAGGCGCAGCCCGCGCAGGGGGAGCGGGCGCGCGAGCAGCAGTTCGAGCACCGGGAGCGATCTGCGCTGGCCGACGCGATCGAGCGGGAGCTGGGCCGCGGACTGGGCTCTGGGAAGGACTGATTCGCCCCTCGTCGCCCCTGCCGGAGACCGGTTTTGTGGATCGCCGAGTGATCCGCTAATGTCTACCAAGCACCGAGCGGGAAGTTACACGGTTGGTGTTCGTGCGGACGTAGCTCAGTTGGTAGAGCGCAACCTTGCCAAGGTTGAGGTCGCCGGTTCGAGCCCGGTCGTCCGCTCGGAGGGCAACTTGCCTTCAACGGTGGAGTGGCCGAGAGGCGAGGCAGCGGCCTGCAAAGCCGCGTACACGGGTTCAAATCCCGTCTCCACCTCTCGGCTCCACCCCGGGCGATTGGCGCAGTGGTAGCGCGCTTCCTTGACACGGAAGAGGTCACTGGTTCAAACCCAGTATCGCCCACCAGACGGAACGGCCCCTGACCTGCGCAAGCGCAGTTCGGGGGCCGTCTTGCGTTCCGCGACCTCGAGGCGGTCACGTCGTCAACTGCGTCTCCGGGCGAGGTTACGCGCGAGTAGCCTTGAGTCATGAGCGAGAAGGCCCCTCAGGCCTCGCCTCCCGCACGGACGATCCGCCTGCACGGGCACGAGCTGTCCTACATCGACAGCGGTCAGGGCCCGACCGTGCTCTTCATCCACGGTCTGCTGGGCTCGAACCACAACTGGCTGCACCTCGTGCAGGCCCTTGAGGGCCGCCACCGTGTCATCATCCCCGACCTCTTCGGGCACGGCGCCTCGGAGAAGCCGATGGGCGACTACTCGCTCGGTGCTCATGCCGCCACCCTGCGGGACCTGCTCGACCGTCTCGGCATCGACAGAGTGACCTTGGTCGGTCATTCACTCGGTGGCGGAATCGCCCTGCAGTTCTGCTATCTGTTCCCCGACCGCGTTGACCGGTTGGTGCTCGTGGCGAGCGGCGGACTGGGCAGGGCGGTGAGCCCGCTGCTCCGGGCAGCCACCCTGCCAGGTGCGGAGTGGGTCTTGCCGGTGATCGCTTCCGAATGGGTGCGCAGCCGTGTCGAGTCAGTGGGTCGCACCGTCGCCGGGCTCGGCTGGAGAGCCCCGGCGGACGTCCAGGAGGCATGGCGGGGCTTCACCTCGCTCAGTGACGCCGAGAGTCGTCGGGCCTTCCTCGCCACAACGCGCGCGGTCGTGGATCCGGGAGGCCAGACGGTGTCAGCCCACGATCGCCTGCCGATGGCCGCCGGGATCCCGACCCTCATCGTCTGGGGCACGAGGGACCGGATCATTCCGACCTGGCACGCGCTCGCGGCGCACGAGGCCATCCCCCGGAGCCGGATCGAGCTCTTCGAGGGCGCCGGCCACTTTCCGCATCTGGACGAGCCCGATCGGTTCGCCCGGCTGCTCGCCGAGTTCATTGCGGACTGACCACGCCCAGACGCACCGGTGCGACGAGTTCTGCCCGGTGTCGGCTACGCTTGGGACAGCGACCCGCCAGTTCTGCCTCGGGTCGCGTCTTCATGGCGGGACCCATTGCTCCCGCCGGTCGATTCGCTCTTGCGCCGCGACCCGCTCGTCGACGAGCACTTCGCGCCGGGCAGAACGACCCTTCTTCCTTGGAGTTCAACACCTGTGTCCACCGACACCTCATTCGCCGCACTCGGCGTGCCCACCGCCCTCGTCGAGATCCTCACCACCTCGGGCATCACGACCCCGACGCCCATCCAGGCGGCCACGCTGCCGGACTCCCTGGCCGGGCGTGACGTCCTCGGCCGCGGCCGCACGGGGTCGGGCAAGACCTACGCCTTCCTCCTGCCCCTGCTCGCACGGCTGTCACGGTCGGAGACGCGCCGGCGGCCGCAGCGCCCGCGTGCCCTCATCCTCGCGCCCACTCGCGAGCTCGTCACCCAGATCGACGACGCCATGGCGCCGCTCGCGAGGGTGTTGGGGCTCAACTCGCAGACCATCTTCGGCGGAGTGAGCCAGCACCGGCAGGTGCAGGGCCTGCGCGCTGGGGTGGACGTCGTCGTGGCCTGCCCGGGTCGACTCGAGGACCTGATGGGGCAGGGCCACATCTCCCTCGAGGCGATCGAGCTCACTGTCCTGGACGAGGCCGACCACATGGCCGACCTCGGGTTCCTGCCGGGGGTGCGTCGAATCATGGAGAAGACGCCCCGCCAGGGTCAGCGGCTCCTCTTCTCGGCGACCCTTGACGGCGCCATCAACGTCCTCGTGAAGCGCTTCCTCACCAACCCGGTCACCCACGAGGCTGACTCCGCGCAGTCCCCGGTCTCGACGATGGACCACCACGTGTTCCACGTGTCGGCCGAGGCGCACCTGCCGGTCATCGTCGACCTTGCCGCCGCCCCCGGCCGCAAGGTCGTCTTCACTCGGACGAAGCACCGTGCCAAGAAGCTGGCGCGGCAGCTCAACGCTTCCGGGGTGCCGGCCGTCGAGCTGCATGGCAACCTGAGCCAAGGCGCCCGCACGCGGAACATGGACGACTTCCACTCGGGGCGTGCCAGCACGCTCGTCGCCACCGACATCGCGGCCCGGGGCATCCACGTCGACGACGTCTCGCTCGTGATCCACGCCGACCCGCCCGTGGAGCACAAGGCCTACCTGCACCGATCCGGCCGCACGGCCCGTGCCGGCGCCGACGGGACCGTCGTCACCATGATGCTCGACGACCAGGTCCGCGACGTCCGTGACCTGACCCGCAGGGCCGGCATCAAGCCGACGACCACGCGGGTCCAGCCAGGGGACCCCATCCTCGCCCGGTTGGCGCCCGGGGAGCGCACGTATGCCGGTGGGCTCGTCCGCGAGTCGGCTCAGCCCGGCGGGATGGGGGAGGGTGTCGCCACTCGGCGGGACGGCGGCCGGAGAGGTGGCAACGGACGCGGCCGCGGCCGCGTCGCGGCCGCGTCCACACAGACGGAACCGGCCATCCAGCAGCGCCCGTCCCGGCGCAGGCGAAGTGGTGGCGGGGACGGGGTCCGGGGAGGGTCCTCGACCGTGTACACCACCAGCTCGGGGCGAGCGGGGCGGCCCGGTGCGGCCAGTGGGCCCGCCCAGGGCGGCCGATCCGGTAGCCGCCGAAGCCGTTGACTTCGGTCGCTCAGTTCCCTCAGTCGTCGCCCGCTCCGGGCCGACCTCCACCGCAGCGCCACCTGAGCGCGGCGCAGCCTGCCTCCGCACTTCCTTGAATGAGGTGCTGGCGGAACGGGTAAGGGCCCGGCCCAGAAGGCAGAGCGCGGAGGTGGACCATGGCGAACGGCAGTCACGACGACTCGCGGCGCAGATTCCTGGACCTTTTGCTGGAGAGGGTTGCTGAGGATATGTATCCGTCGGGGACGATGATGGACTTCATCGAAGGGCTGTTGAGGCCGGATGAGGTTCCTGCCTACACTGCCGTGCTCATGCAGAAGATCCAGGACGACGCCTACCCGAGCATCGACATGATGCGTCGAGTCATGGCGCTCGTCGAACCGGCCTGAGGCTCGACCGTGAAGGCGTTGCGTTGGGCAGCGGCCAGCCTGCTCGGACTGCTTGCCGGGCTGTTGGGCCTCGTCGGCCTTCTGCTCTGCGTCACCCTCATCCTGCTGCCGTTGGGAATTCCGGTCCTGGCCCTGGCACGGCGTCTGATGCAGCTGGCAGG
>DASSTN010000131.1:0-4873 GCA_035707905.1 Intrasporangium sp. | reverse complement strand
TCGGCGTCACGGCGACGACGCGAGCCAGCCTGGCGGCATACAACAGCGGTGACGAGCTCGACGCGCTGCTGACCGCGCTCGACCGGGTCCCGGCCATCTTCGGCGTCGCGGAGGCGAGCTGATGGACCTCTACCAGGAGCTGATCCTCGACCACTCGAAGCAGCCCCACCACGCGGGGTTGCGCGAGCCCTTCGACGCCGAGGTGCACCACGTCAACCCGACCTGCGGCGACGAGGTGACGCTGCGCGTGACCGTCGAGGGCACGGGTCTCGACGGGGTCATCCGCGACGTCTCCTACGACTCGCAGGGCTGCGCCATCTCGGTCGCGTCGGCGTCCGTCCTCGCGGACGAGGTCATCGGCCACACCGTCGAGGAGGCCCTCGACGCGTTCGCCGCCATGCGCGAGATGCTCACCTCCCGGGGCAAGATCGCCGGCGACGAGGAGCGGATCGGCGACGGCGTGGCCTTCGCCGGCGTCGCGAAGTACCCGTCCCGGGTCAAGTGCGCCCTGCTCGGCTGGACGGCCTTCACCGACGCGCTGATCCGCGCCGGCGTCGACCCCGACGCCCTCACCGACCACACCACCCAAGGAGTGACCCCATGAGCCAGACCGCCACCCCGGCCAACGTGGCCGACGTCGAGGAGGCGATGCGCGACGTCGTCGACCCCGAGCTCGGCATCAACGTCGTCGACCTCGGCCTCGTCTACGGGATCACCGTCGACAGCCAGGGCCACGCCGTCATCGACATGACCCTGACCTCCGCCGCCTGCCCGCTCACGGACGTCATCGAGGACCAGACCGACCAGGCCCTCGAGGGGCTCGTCGCATCGCACCGGATCAACTGGGTCTGGATGCCGCCGTGGGGCCCGGACAAGATCACCGAGGACGGCCGCGAGCAGCTGCGCGCCCTCGGCTTCAACCTCTGACGCAGTCGTGACGCGAGTCGTCGAGGTCGCCCCCGAGCGCCTCGACCGTTGGCTCGCCGGCTTCGCCGACCGTCATGGCCCGTACGACGCCACCCGGGAGCACACCCCGGGTGGCGTCGTCGTCTGCGCGGTGGCCCAGGACGGCTCCGTCGCTGTCGCAACGCCGTTCGTGTACGACCCGCTCGGCGTCGTCCTCGTCAGACGCGGAGGGTATGCCGCTGGGCTGGCCTCCGCCGACCGGCTCCTCGCCGCCAAGGTCGGGTCGCGCCACGTCCAGGGCCGCACCGCGGCCGGGGGATGGTCGCAGCAGCGGTATGCCCGGCGCCGGGCCAACCAGGCGGACGAGCTCGTCGGTGCGGTCGTCGGCCACGTCCAGCGGGTGGTCCTCGGGGAGGGCCTGGGCGCGCGCGGGGAGGTGAGCGGCATACCGGCCGGGCTCGTCGTCGGTGGCGACCGCTCCTTGGTCCGGGACGTCCTCGACGCCCCGGTGCTGGGGGCGCTGCGTGAGCTGCCGCGGCGCGAGCTGTACGACCTGCCCGACCCCACTCGGGCGGTGCTGGAGACCGCCCTGCGCCGGGGTCGCGCCTACCGCATCGAGCTCACCGAGACGGCCCCAGCGCCCGTCGAGTGACCGCTTCGTCCCAGCAGCAGCTGGACGTCCCCGGCAGGCCACCGTTGCGGAAGTGGCGGAGCGATCACTCGAGATGATGCGGGAGTGGCGGTGCGATCACTCGACGTTGGGGACGCTGAAGGTGTCGCACTGGTTGAGGTCGCCGGTCTGGTAACCCTGCATGAACCAGTGCTGCCGGGCGGTGGAGGACCCGTGGGTCCACGTCTCGGGGGTGACCCGGCCCTGGGCGGCCCGCTGGATCCGGTCGTCGCCGACCGCCGAGGCCGCCGACAGCGCGGACTTGACGTCGCTCTGGGTGATCGGCTTGAGCAGGGTGTTGCCGTCGGCGTCCTTGGTCTCGGTGGCGTGCTTGACCCACGTGCCGGCCAGGCAGTCGGCCATCAGCTCGGTGCGGACGCTGCCGGAGTTGGCGCCCTGCGGGTCCTGCTGCGCCTTGCCCAGCAGCCCGAGGAGGTCCTGGATGTGGTGGCCGTACTCGTGGGCGATGACGTACTCCTTGGCCAGTTGCCCGCCGTCGGCGCCGAACCGGTTCTGCAGCTCGTCGAAGAACGCCGCGTCGACATAGACCTTGCCGTCGAGCGGGCAGTAGAAGGGCCCGACCTGGGCGTTCGCGGTGCCGCATCCGGACGGGGTCGAGCCGGAGTAGATCACCGTCTTGGCGGGCTGGTAGTTGACGTTGTACTTCGGCAGCTCCTTGGTCCAGTAGTCCTGGACGCTGTTGACCGTGGCGATGACGAGGCAGACGTCGTTCCTGTTCGCGTCGGCGCCCGTCTGGCACTGGGAGAAGTTCGAGTCCGACACCTGGCCGCCGGCCGCGACCTGGTTCGGGTCGAGCTGCTGCGAGGGCAGGCCACCGGTCGAGGTCGAGTCGCCGCTGCCGCCGAGGATGCTCTGGCCGCCGAAGATCACCATGAGGATGAGGAGGATGAGGCCGCCGATGCCGCCGCCCACCCGGATGCCGCCCGGGAACCCGCCACCGCCGCCTCCGAAGCCGCCGCTGCCGCCGGACTCGACCTGGGAGGTGTCGAGCCGGGCGTTGTCGTTGAAGGTCATCTGCGGTGCTCCTTCGGGGTCGGGACCTCGTGGCCGACTACTACCCGGCCGGGCGGGTGCAGCAACGCTGTCGGGGTGTGAGCCGCGCCGGGGCGGCAGTCAGGAGACGACCACCGAGTCGGGGTAGGCCGTCGTGAGCCGCATCCTGACCGGCACGGTGTCGCCGATGGCCGGCGGCGTCGTCACGTCGGGCAGGACGAGCAGGCTGCACTGCATGTGGGGCGGCTCGGCGAACCGCGGCATGAGCCCGGAGACGGTGAAGGGGGAGCGCACGCGATGCGCGGCCTCGAGGGCGCCTTCGGCCACCGCGATGGCCCGCTGTCGTACGGTGGCCGCGGCCGCGGGTGACTCCATCGCCACGCCGTGCGACGTGCCGCCACTGACGACCACGAGGTGCCCAGCCGGCTGCGGGCGCTGCCGGTAGCCGACCCGTTCGCCCTTGCCGACCGGCCGGACCTCCAGGACGTGGGCCCGCACTTCGTAGGCATCCTTGTCCCCGAGCCAGAGGTCGGTCCCGACCCGCGGGCGGAACTCACGGTCGGGGAAGCGCCGGGCGAGCTCGGCCAGCTCCGCCGTCGTCACGTGCGAGAGGTACCAGACGCGGTTGTCGGGGACGGCCTCGACGAACCGGGAGATCTCGGCGACGTGCCCCGACCCGAGCGGCAGGTGCAGCGTGAGACCCTCACCGCGCGCGGAGGCCGCGAACGACGCGAGGGAGCTGAGCGGCATACCGAACCGGCCCATGGAGGTGAGCCCCTCGACGACGACCCGTGCGTCGCTCTGGACCGACCGCAGGTCGTCGAGATCACCGGGGGTGGTCAGGGTGTGGACGACGCGAGTGTTGCGCAGGTCGGGGAGGTCGTGGTGCATCGCCGCACGGTAGGGCTCGAGGACGAGCACGTTGCCGCCGAAGGCAGCCAGGGCCTCCGGCAGCTCGACATACGTGCCGATGGCGATCATCGGCACCCCGAGGCGCTGGGCCTCCGCGCAGAGCAAGTCACGCCCGAACCCGTAGCCGTTGCCCTTGACGACGGGGACGAGCCCCGGCTGGCGCCGCAGCGTCTCGGCCTGGGCAGCGCGCCACCGCTCGCCGTTGACGTGGAGGATCAGCGCCACAGGGTCACCGCCGCTTCATGTAGAGGTCGAACGCCTTGTACAGCAGGCGGTTCAGCGGCAGGTCCCACTCGCCGGCGAGACGGACGGCCTCGCCGCCGGTGCCGACCTTGAAGCGGATCAGCCCGAACTGTCGGCTCTGCTCGTCGACGGTGTTGGTGATGCCGCGCAGGTCGTAGACGGTGGCTCCGGCGGCGAGCGCATCACACATCATCTGCCACTGGATCGCCGTCGAGGCCTGCAGCTCTCGCTTCGCCGAGGTCGACGCGCCGTAGGAGTACCACGCATGCTCGCCGACCCGGATCCAGACCGTCGCGGCGAGCACGTCGCCCTCGTGCTCGGCGAGGTAGACCCGGATCCGGTCCGGGTCCTCCTCCGACATCTCGGCGTACATCCGCTCGAAGTACTCGAGCCCGCGAGGGGTGAAGCCGTCGCGTTCGGCGGTCTCGAGGTAAACCTTGTGGAAGGCCGGCACGTCGGCTGCGTCACCGACCCGGACGGTGACCCCGTTCTTGGCGGTCTTCTTGATGTTGCGTCGCCACAGCTGGTTCATCCCCTTGAGGAGGTCCTCCTCGGTGCGGCCGGCGAGCGGCACCTGGAAGACGTACTCGGGCTGGCCGGCGCTGAAGCCCTCGTCGGAGGCGAGGTGGCGGAAGCCGAGCCGGCGCAGCAGGTCGACGACCGCAGTGCCGACCGGCTCGACCACATCGGGCGTCGCCTCGTCGTACCGGTGGATCGCCGGGTCGGCGATCGCCGCCTTGATCGTCGCCGCGCCCCAGCGGTGCGTCGCGACGGGCGGCCCCATCCGTAGCGCGAACGCCTTCTTGCCCCGCAGGTGGTCGCGCAGCGCGCGGAGGTGCTCGACGAGCCGGGGCGAGGCCCAGTCGAGGCTGGGGCCTTCGGGCAGGTAGGCAAGGGTCCGGCCGATCCGCGGCAGGGACCGGTGCAGGACGAGCGCGGCACCGACCATGTCCTCGCCCTCGAACCAGCCGATCGACTCCGCCCGCCAGTCCTGCTTGACCCGGCCCCACGCCGGGGTCTGGAGGAAGCTCGCGGAGGGCTGGGTGCGCAGCCAGGCGAGGTGCTCGGCGGCGGTGATGTCGCGGACGGTGATCGGGGCGTTCACGCTGGGTCACGCTACCCGAGGGG
>DASSTN010000130.1:0-2269 GCA_035707905.1 Intrasporangium sp. | reverse complement strand
CCTGCTGCGCGGACCACCAGCTCGTCATCCATCACCTCATTGTCCGGTCCCACCGAGACGGGCGAGCCGGCGGGGCAGGGGATGCCGCCCGCCTGTCAGATGTGTCCTAATGGGGAGATGACGCGACGCAGCACCCCACCGTTCCGGGCCGATCACGTCGGGAGCCTGCTTCGCCCCAAGGCGCTGCTCGAGGCACGGGCGCGGTTCGCCGCCGGGGAGATCGACGCCGACGCACTCGCGGAGGCCGAGGACGCGAGCATCGACGACGTCATCGCCCTGCAGCGTGACGTCGGACTGCAGACCGCGACCGACGGCGAGCACCGCCGCACCTCGTGGCACATGGACTTCATCTACCAGCTCGACGGCGTCGAGCGGACCGACCGGATGCTGCAGGTCCACTTCCACAACGCCGGCGGCGACCTCGACTTCGAGTCGCCGGCCATGGCCGTCACCAAGCGGATCGGGCTCGACCACGTCATCTTCGGCGACGCGTTCACCTACCTGAAGAACCGCGTGGCCGACCTCGCGCCGGACCTGACGCCGAAGCTGACGATCCCGTCCCCGAGCATGGTGCACTACCGCGGCGGCCGCTCCGCCATCGCCAAGGACGTCTACCCCGACCTCGACCAGTTCTGGACGGACCTGTCCACGGCCTACGCCGCGCAGGTACGGGGCATCGCCGAGCTCGGCTGCACCTACCTGCAGCTCGACGACACCAGCCTCGCCTACCTCAACGACCCCAAGCAGCGCGCTCTCGTCGCCGAGCAGGGCGGCGACCCGGAGCACCAGCACGAGCAGTACATCCGCACCATCAACGCCGCCATCGCGGGCCGGCCCGAGAGCCTGCGTGTCACGACCCACCTCTGCCGCGGCAACTTCCAGTCCTCCTGGGCGGCCGAGGGCAGCTACGACTTCGTCGCCGAGGCACTCTTCGGCGGCCTCGAGGCCGATGGCTTCTTTCTCGAGTACGACGACGAGCGCTCCGGCGGCTTCGAGCCGCTCCGCTTCGTGCCGCCGGGCAAGCTCGTCGTCCTCGGGCTCGTTACGACGAAGTCGCCGGTCCTCGAGAGCAAGGACGACCTCAAGCGTCGCATCGACGAGGCCGCCCGCTACGTCCCGCTCGAGCAGCTGTGCCTGTCGCCGCAGTGCGGCTTCTCCTCGACCGTCGAGGGCAACGCCCTCACCCAGGACGAGGAGATCGCCAAGCTGCGCCTCGTCGTCGAGACCGCGGAGGAGGTCTGGGGCTGAGGTCGCGCAGCCACTGGCTCAGGAGGCGAGGGACTCCACCAGCTCGGGCGTGATCTCGTCCAGGTCATGCAGGACCAGGTCTGCGAGGGCCAGCGCATCGGCGGCCGGCGGGAACTCCGGCCGCGGCACCGCGATGAGGTGCAGCCCGGCTCGGGAGGCCGAGCGCAGCCCGTTGCTCGAGTCCTCGATCGCCACGACGGCTCCCGGGGCGACGCCCAGCGCTGCCGTCACTGCCTGGTACACCAGCGGTGACGGCTTGCCCTCCGGCACCTGCTCGGTCGACATCGTGACCCGGAAGCGGCCGGTGAGGCCGGCCGCCTCGAGCACCGAGTCGATCAGTCGGCGGGGCGACGAGGAGGCGAGGCCCAACGGCCACCTCGCGGCCAGGCGCTGGACCACCTCCGCCGCCCCGGGCAGCAGGGGCAGGTGGTGCCGGTAGCGCTCTGCCATGCGGTCGATCACCGTCGCCGCAACCTCGGCAGGCGGACCGGGGACCCCGACGGTGTCGACGAGGTAGGCGGACCACTCCGCCGTGCTCATCCCCATCATCAGGTGGGTCGCGTCGTGCGGCCACGGCCTGTCGTTCTCGGCCGCGAGACCGCGGCGCACCTCGTCCCACGCTCCTTCGGAGTCGACGAGCACCCCGTCGAGGTCGAAGACGACCGCCTGCACGCCCTCGCTCATGGCGTCCGCGCTCAGGCCTGGCTCACGAGCTGGATGAGGTTGCCGCAGGTGTCATCGAAGACAGCGGTCGTGACCGGCCCCATGGCCAACGGTTCCTGGGTGAAGTGCACCCCGAGCCCGCGCAGCCGCTCGAACTCGCTGGTGACGTCGTCGACGGCGAACGACGTGGCAGGGATCCCGTCCTCGAGGAGGGCCCTCTTGTACGGCCCCACTGCCGGGTGGCCGTCGGGCTCGAGGAGGAGCTCGGTCCCGTCCGGGGCCTCCGGCGAGACGACGGTGATCCAGCGGGCCTCGCCGAGCGGGACGTCATGCTTCTTCACGAAGCCCAGCAGGTCGG
>DASSTN010000129.1:0-2431 GCA_035707905.1 Intrasporangium sp. | reverse complement strand
AAGCGGGCGCCCGCCGGGTCGACGAGGACGGCGGCGCGACCGAAGCCGCGGTCCTGGTCGGGCTCCGAGCCGACCTCGCCGCCAGCGGCCTCGGCGCGGTCCGTGGCCGCCCCCGGGTCGTCGACGGCGAGGTAGACCGTCCACGCGGGCGTCATCCCCTTGTCCTCGAGCGGCTGCTGGCCGATGCCGGCGACGACGCGGCCGTGGCGCTTGGCCACCCGGTAGCCGGCCTCGTTGTTCGAGGGCGTGGGCGCCCTCCAGCCGAGAACCTCCTCGTAGAAGGCGGCCGCCCGCTCGACGTCGTCGACGAGCAGGTCGGCCCAGCAGGGCGTGCCGGGAGCGAATGGTGACTCTGGGACGGGCATACGCTCTCCTTGGTCCGGGCGTCGGCGTTTCCGGCGTCGTCCTTCCTAGACAACCACGCCACGGTGCACGCTGCAGGTGCGCGCGGGCTCGAGGGCGGGACGGCTCACTCGGAGTGCGGGACGAGCACGGAGAAGATCTCGCCCTCCGGCCCCCTCAGGACGGCCCCGAGGCCGTAAGGTCCCTCGAACGGGCCGTTGAGCAAGGTGGCGCCGAGGCCGAGCGCGGTGGCGACCGTGTCGACGATCGCGTCGCTCGTGAACGATGCGATCCAGTGGGACGCGATGTCGTGCGGCCACTCGGCCCCGATCTCCGAGAGCCCGAAGGCCGGGTTGCCGTCGCTGGTCGTCGCCGTCGCCCAGCGGGGCCCGCCCTCCTCGGTCTCGTCGGCGAAACCGGTGCCGAACACCGCCTCGTGGAAGGCCTGCACCTTGTCGTACTCCCGAGTCGCGAGCTCGTTCCAGGTCAGCGACCCCGGCTCGTCGAGTGCCCCGGAGCCGGGCAGCCATCCCGGCTCCCAGACGCCAAAGAAGGCGCCGCCGGGGTCGGTCGCGATGAGGCTGCGGGCGAGCCGGCCCATCGTGGCGGGTCGGCCGAGCGGGCGGCCACCGTGCTGCGCGATGGCCCGCCCAGCGGCATACACGTCGTCGGTGCGCAGGTACGTCGTCCACTGGCTCGACACCGGAGCACCCTCCGGGCGTCGGCTCAGCCCGGCGACCGGGGCACCGTCGAGGAGCGCGAGCGGGTAGCCGCCCGTCTGCTCGTCACCGGCTCGCCAGGACCAGCCGAAGAGCTCGCTGTAGAAGGCCTGCGCTGCAGCCGGATCCGTGACGAGCAGGTCGACCCAGCACGGGGCGCCGACCGGATACGCGGGGATCGTCAGTCTCAGGTCGTCCATGCCTCAGCGGAGCCGTTCCTGCAGATGGGAGAGGAGGCCTCGGCAGGCCGCCTCGACCTCCCGGAAGCACCGGGCGAAGGCGGCCTCGTCGCCGTACCAGGGGTCGTCGGTCTCGAGGGTGCCCTCGGCGACCGCGGCAGGGTCGAACTCACGCACGAGGCGGATCTTGTCGCGGTCCTCGTCCGTGCGGGCGAGTCGTCGCAGGGCTCGCACGTGGCCGAGGTCGGAGGCGAGCACGAGGTCGACCTCCTCGAACGTCTCCCCGTCGAACTGCCTTGCCCGATGGGCAGATCCGTCGTAGCCGTGCCGGTGGAGGACGTCGATGGTGCGTGGGTCCGCCTGTTCGCCGACGTGCCAGTCGCCTGTGCCGCTGGAGGTGACCCGGATCCGGTCGGAGAGCCCGGCCTCCTCGACGAGCCGGGTAAGGATGACATCGCCCATCGGGGACCTGCAGATGTTGCCGCTGCACACGAACGTGACATGCAGGGGTTCGGCCATGGGGACATTCAACACCGTGCACGCCGGCCCCGTCCCGCTGCCCGGTGTCGGTGGTCGATGGGACGGTTTCGCCATGACGACGGGACAGGGGCCGGCCGGGCCGGAGCAGCTGATGGAGCAGTTCGCGCAGTACGTGGCGGAGGGGGACGTGGCGGGCATCGTCGGCCTGTATGCCGCTGACGCCGTCGTGAGCCTCCGTGACGGCCGGGAGGTGGTCGGGTCCGACCAGATCGGTGCGGCGTTCGTGGCCGCGCTGGCGCGGGGGCTCGACGTCGCGGTTGAGCCGGCCGGGACGCCGATCGTGCGCAACGGGGTGGCGTGCACCTCGACGCGCACGGCCGACGACCGCGTCTGCACCCAGGTGGCTCGGCAGGCCCCTGACGGGTCATGGCAGTGGCTGCGCGACGGTTTCCGGCTGCGTGACGTCGCCATCGAGGAGGTGGTGCTGCCCGGTCGCGACGTCGCCTGAGCGCCCAGTGCTCGTCCATCCACGGTTCGGTGGTGGGGGCGACGGTTCTTCGGGACCATGGTTCGATGGCACGCGTCCTGCTGGTCGACCTCGACGGCGGTGGCAACCTCCCGCCCGAGCTCGGCGTGCTCCAGGAGCTGCGACGGCGGGGCCATACGACGCACGTGCTGGCCGACCCGACGATCGAGACCAACGCACGGGGC
>DASSTN010000128.1:0-12622 GCA_035707905.1 Intrasporangium sp. | reverse complement strand
GAGCTCGGGGATCATCCCGGTGCCGTTCCTCGGCGAGGGCAAGTACCTCTTCGACGTGCAGGCGCACTACTCGACGGGCGACCGCGAGACGGTCGAGGGCGGCCAGCTCGCGCTGCTCTCGGTCGCTCCCGGCCAGCCGGTCCGCTGAGGACCTGATCAGCGAGGACGTCGTTGCCCGGGAGTTCCGGGCAACGACGTCCTTCGTCTTCCCAGCCTTGTCGCGCGGCGCCGAGCGTGCTGGGCCCTCACGCGGCGTGGCTGGCGAACGCGCTCCAGCCCTCCCGCGGCGCGCCTCGCCGGTCAGGTGTGCCGCTCGGCCCTCGGTGCGTCCGTGTCCCCACGGGTGGCGCCGCCGCCACCCTCGCCGGCGCGCCGGATGAGGCGTCCGGCCGGCAGGCGGCCGGCGATGATGTCGGCCGCGAGCTCCGCGAGCGGGCGGTGGGACGCCCGAGCCGCCGAGCGGAGCATCTCGAAGGCAGCGGTCACGCTCACGCCCGTCCGTGCGGCGATGACTCCCTTGGCCTGCTCGATGTAGACCCGGCTCTCGAGGGCGTTCTGCAGCTGCTGGGTCAGCTGGTCATGATCGCGCTGCTTGCGGTCGTGCACGATCCCCACGGTGGCGACCGAGCACATCAGCCGGGCGAGCTGCAGATCGCGACTCGAGAAGTGCTTGGAGGCGGTGCGGAAGAGGTTGAGCGCCCCGATGGGCCGCCCGGAGAGGAGGAGCGGGATCCCAGCGGCCCGGACGATGCCCGCACTGCGTGCGGCCGCCACGAACCTCGGCCACTCCTCCTCCATGGTGTCCAGGTCGTCGACGACGACCTCATGCCCGACGGAGAACGCGCGGTAGGACGGCCCTTCGTGGTTCTGCAGCTCCAGCAGCTCGAGCGTCCTGGCGTCATCACTCGAGCAGGCGAGCACCCCCAGTGTGCCGTGGTGGTCGTCGAGGAGCAGCCCGGCGGCGGACACGTCGAGCAGGTCTACGCAGCCGTGCATCACCCGGTCGGCGAGATCCGCGACGTCGAGACCGTTGACGAGGTCGTCCGCGATGGCCGCAAGATGCCCGAAGAGACGGTCCTGGCGACCGCTGTCCATGCCCCCGTCCTCTCTCCCCCTGCTCGTCTCGAGACGCCTTGGCACCTACCCCCGGCGGCACGCCTGTGTCGAGTCGGGCATATCGGACATGGTGCGAAAACCCGCAGCCGGACGACCGAGGGCCCCGCACGCCGTGGCGTGCGGGGCCCTCCCCCGAGGCGTAGCGGCTGCCGAGTGAGACCTCCCCCTCAAGAGGTTCACCGCCGCAGCCGCCCGGTCCCGCTCAGCCTCCCCCCTCGCTGGATCTCACGGGACATTCCTGGGACGGCAGATCCGGCAGCCGGAGGGCTCCCCCGAGCCGGGCGACGCAACTCGCGAAGCGCTGCGACCCCGGTGCCGGATCGTGGATGTCATGTGGCCGGACGCTCCTCAACCTTGGTGAACAGGGAGGGCGGGGTCCGGGCCCGGAAATATGGAAACACTGCCCCCGCGGCCTCGTCAAGAGGGTCTTGTCCACATGGACAAAACGTCCGTTTGCAGGACAGTGGCCGCCTGTTCGTAGGACACTCCGTCCCGCCGATCCCCGCAAATCCGTATGCCGCTGAGCTCCCTCCGCTGGCAGGCTGGGGTCGTGCCTCTCCCGCAGCTCGAAGTCGTGCCCACCCTGTCCGACGGCGTCGTGACCCTTCGCGCCCACCGGCTCGAGGACGTCGACGCGATCCTCGAGCAGTGCACCGACCCGGAGACGCTGCGCTGGACGACAGTGCCGCGCGGCTACACCCGCGACGACGCCGTCGCCTTCGTGCAGCGGATCGGTGAGGAGTGGTCCACACCTGACGGAAACCGTTACTGGGCCATCGAGTTCAACGGGGATGGTGAGCCGAGGTTCGGTGGCACCATCGACCTGCGACCTGGTCCGTCGCCGCGCACGGCCAGCGTCGGGTTCGGGCTGCATCCGGCTGCCCGAGGCCGGGGCGTCATGTCGCGCGCCGTCCGGCTAGCCGCGCGGCACGGCTTCACCGAGGGGCTGTGGGGACCGCCCCTCGAGCGGATCCACTGGCGCGCCATCGCCGGCAACTGGGGCTCGCGCCGGGTGGCCTGGGCGACGGGCTTCACGTTCCACGCGACCATCCCGGCGGTGCACGTCGACCCCACAGATCCCGAGGGGCCGGCCCTCGACTGCTGGTACGGCAGCCTCGGAGCCGGTGAAGCGATGCGGCCGGTTGACCCGTGGCTCACCCCGGTCCCGCTGGAGGGCACCGGGATCCGCCTGCGCGAGTGGCGCGAATCGGACGGCGACGCCATCGAGGACCGGTCGGGCGACCCGGCCCACTGGATGCCCCCGGCGGCGGTGCTGAGGCGCGAGACGTTCCCCCTGTCCCTGATGGCTCGACGGATGCGGATGGCGGCCGGCCTCGCCGTCCACTGGTGCATCGCCGACGCCTCGACCGACCTGGCGCTCGGCGACGTCCTGCTCTTCAGCCGCGGCGGCCCCCTGACCGGCGACACGGCCGAGCTCGGCTACCAGCTGAACCCGAGCGCCCGCGGGCGTGGGGTCGCCCGGGAGGCGGCTCGACTCGTCGTGGACGTGGCCGGGAGGCCGCGGGCCGAGGGTGGGCTGGGGATGCGGCGTCTCGTCGCGGAGACGGCCGTGGACAACGCGGCCTCGAACCGGGTCCTCGAGTCGCTGGGCTTCACCATCTACGGCCGCGAGCATGCCGTCGACCTGCTCGACGACGGGTCCTACGGCGACGGCCTCCACTGGGAGCTCCTCCTGGGGTCGTGAGGCAGGAGTGACGGAGCGATCACTCGACGAGAGGGTGGCGACCGACTCCTTCCTCGAGTGATCGCCCCGCACCAGTCGAGTGATCGCCCCGTACCAGTCGAGTGACCGCTTCGTAGCAGCAGCAACAGAGGTCACGCTCAGGCGTGAGTGAGCTCAGCGGCATACGGGGGTTTGCCCTCCTTGGGTGGGAGGTTGGGCACACTCTGTGACCCGCGGCGCCGACCCGTGTCGGACGTCGCTAGCCTGAGCAGGAGCGGGCTGTCGTCGTGCCCGTCGTGAGGGACTGATGATCGAAGCCACGTCGCACCGCTCCCAGGCCGGCCCATCCCATGTGAGGAGGCACGCCGGGCCACCTGTCGTGCCGATCTTCTTCGTCTCCGACAGCACGGGCATCAGCGCCGAGACCCTCGGCAACGCGCTGCTGATCCAGTTCCCGGAGCTGCGGTTCGAGCGGCAGCTGTTCCCGTTCGTCTCGACGGTCGAGGAGGCCCGCAAGGTCGTCCAGGTGCTCGACAAGGCGGCCGAGGGACCGGTCACCCCGCTCGCCTTCTCGACGCTGGCCCCGACCGAGCTGCGCGACGAGCTGCGCCGCACGAAGTGCCCGCTCATCGACTTCTTCGACATCCACATGCCGCGAGTCGAGTCGGTCCTCGGCACGACGGGAATGCGGGTGCCGGCCCGGCTGCACGGCCTCGGCGATGTCAAGCGCTACAACCACCGGATGTCGGCGATCGAGTATGCGATCGAGCACGACGACGGCCAGAGCCTCCGGGCGCTCGACAAGGCGGACGTCATCCTCATCGGCCCGTCCCGGTGCGGCAAGACGCCGACGAGCATGTACCTCGCCCTCCAGCACGGGCTCTTCGTCGCGAACTACCCGCTCGTCGAGGACGACTTCGAGAGCACGGAGCTTCCGGCACCGGTGCGGGCGCACCGACGGCGGTGCTTCGGCATCGTGACGACCCCCGAGCGGCTCTCCCAGGTCCGCCAGGAGCGGCGCCCCAACTCGAGGTATGCCTCGAAGGAGCAGTGCGCCTACGAGATCCGGCGCGCCGAGGCCCTGATGCGCGCCCACCACGTGCCCACGACCAACTCGGCCACGAAGTCGGTCGAGGAGATCGCCACCGTCATCATGCAGACGATCCACCGGAGGAGCAGACCATGAGCCGCAACGTCGTACCGTTTGCCGAGCTGGGGATGGACGACATCCACATCGTCGGCGGCAAGAACGCCTCTCTGGGCGAGATGGTCTCGAACCTCGCGTCCGCCGGCGTGAGCGTGCCGGACGGCTTCGCCACGACGTCGGACGCCTACCGGGCTTTCATCGGTGACACCGGGCTCGCCGAGCAGATCGCCGAGCAGCTGAAGGGCCTCGACACCGAGGACGTCGAGCAGCTCGCCTCGGTGGGCCGCGCGATCCGCGAGTCGGTCGTCAAGCAGCCCTTTCCCGAAGACCTCGAGGCGGACATCCGCACCGCCTACGAGAAGCTGACGGGCGGTGACGAGTCGGTCGCGGTGGCGGTCCGCTCGAGTGCGACGGCCGAGGACCTGCCGGACGCGTCGTTCGCGGGGCAGCAGGAGACCTTCCTCAACATCCGCGGCATCGACCAGGTGCTGACCGCCATCCGGGAGGTCTTCGCGTCGCTCTACAACGACCGGGCCATCGCCTACCGCGTCCACCACGGCTTCGAGCACGAGACCGTCGCGCTCTCGGCCGGCGTGCAGCGGATGGTGCGCTCCGACATCGGCGCCTCGGGCGTCATGTTCACGATGGACACCGAGTCAGGCTTCGACGACGCCGTCTTCATCACGTCGTCCTACGGACTCGGCGAGGCCGTCGTCCAGGGCGCCGTCAACCCCGACGAGTTCTACGTCTACAAGCCGGCGCTCCGGGCCGGGCGGCCCGCGATCCTCAAGCGCGGCATTGGCGGCAAGGCCACGCAGATGGTCTACACCGACGACCGGACGGTCGGGAAGACCACCGAGTTCGTCGACGTCCCGGAGGACATGCGCCACGTCCTCAGCCTCACCGACGACGAGGTGACCGAGCTCGGCCGCCACGCCCTCGCCATCGAGGAGCACTACGGCCGCGCCATGGACATCGAGTGGGGCAAGGACGGCGCCGACGGCAAGCTCTACATCCTGCAGGCCCGGCCCGAGACCGTGCAGTCCCGCCGCTCCGGCAGCGAGCTGCAGCGGTTCCGGCTCGGCGAGAAGGGCAAGGTCCTCGCCGAGGGGCGCGCGATCGGCCAGAAGATCGGCGCCGGTGCCGTGCGAGTGCTGACCTCCGTCGAGCAGATGCGCGACTTCCAGGCCGGTGAGGTGCTCGTGGCCGACATGACCGACCCCGACTGGGAGCCGATCATGAAGCGGGCGTCGGCGATCGTCACGAACCGCGGTGGGCGGACCTGCCACGCGGCGATCATCGCCCGCGAGCTCGGCATCCCGGCCGTGGTCGGGACGGGCTCGGCCACCCGGAGCCTGCACGACGGCACCGAGGTCACCGTCTCGTGCGCCGAAGGCGACACCGGCAACGTCTACGAGGGGCTGCTCGACTTCACCGTCGAGTCGACGACGCTCGAGTCGATGCCCGACATCCCGGTCAAGATCATGATGAACGTCGGCACGCCCGACCAGGCCTTCGCCTTCAGCCGCCTGCCGAACGAAGGCGTCGGCCTCGCGCGGCTCGAGTTCATCATCAACCACCAGATCGGCATCCACCCCAAGGCCCTGCTCGAGCTCGACAACCTCGAGCCGCACCTCCGCGAGCAGATCAAGGCGGCGACAGCGGCATACGACTCTCCGCGTGACTACTTCGTCAAGCGCGTCGCCGAGGGGGTCTCGACCCTCGCCGCGGCGTTCGCCCCCAAGCCGGTCATCGTGCGGATGTCCGACTTCAAGACGAACGAGTACGCGAATCTCCTTGGCGGCGAACGGTACGAGCCGGACGAGGAGAACCCGATGCTCGGCTACCGCGGCGCGTCGCGCTACCTGTCGGCCGACTTCGCGGACTGCTTCGCGATGGAGTGCGAGGCGCTGAAGTACGTGCGCGACGAGATGGGCCTGACGAACGTCAAGATCATGATCCCGTTCGTGCGCACGGTGGCCGAGGGCAAGGCGGTCATCGACCTGCTCGCCGAGCACGGCCTCGTGCGCGGGGAGAACGACCTGCAGGTCGTCATGATGTGCGAGATCCCGTCGAACGCCGTCATCGCCGACCAGTTCCTGGAGCACTTCGACGGCTTCTCGATCGGCTCGAACGACATGACGCAGCTGACGCTCGGCATCGACCGCGACTCGAGTCTCGTCGCCGGCGGCTTCGACGAGCGCAACGACGCCGTGAAGTTCATGCTGAGTGCCGCGATCCGGGCCTGCAAGGAGCGTGGGAAGTACATCGGCATCTGCGGCCAGGGCCCGAGCGACCACCAGGACCTGGCGGAGTGGCTGATGGAGCAGGGGATCGAGAGCATGTCGCTCAACCCCGACACCGTCGTCGACACCTGGCTGAGCCTGGCGAAGCAGCGCGGCTGAGGCCGAGCCGACTCCTGGTTCGAGGCATTCGGCACACCACTGACCGGTACCTACCTCGAACGGACGGCGTTCGGCAAGGATGAGAGCGTGCCTGACGACTTCCTCATCGCGCGGAACCCGGACGACGAGAGCAGCCTGCCCTACCTCGTCCGGATCCCGCTGGGCGCCGCGGGGATCGTCCTCAAGGTCCGGGAGACGTGGCCACGCACGACGAAGGTCTACTGCCACCGCGCCGACGCGTGGCCGCCGGACGCCGACGTCGTCGAGCGCGTGCCGACCCGCTCCTGCACACGCCGCGGTGCCGCCATCGAGCTCGTCCTCGACCGCGGTCGCGAGAACCGCTCGCAGTTCGTCCTGACCTACGTCCGGGGCCGTGAGGCGATCTTCTGGCAGAGCGCGCGCACGACGAAGCAGGCGCGACCACGGGTGACCCTGCCCACGGCTCGCGCCGGAGGACCGGCCCGTGGCCCGGAGGTGCCCCGCGAGCTCGAGGTCCTCGTCGACGTCCACGAGCGCTACGCCTGGAAGTTCTCCAACCAGCAGGTGACGACCCGTTCGGCCCACCTCGCCGTCGGCGACTACGCGGTGGAGGTCGACGGCGAGGTCGCCGCGGCAGTGGAGCGCAAGTCCCTGGAGGACCTGTCCTCTTCCCTGCTCAACGGAAAGCTCAGGTACGCGCTCTCGGAGCTCAGCGGCATACCTCGTGCTGCTGTTGTCGTCGAGGAGCGCTACTCGCGCGTCTTCGCGCTCAAGCACGTCCGGCCGGCGGCCGTCGCGGACGCGATCGCCGAGTGTCAGGCGCGCTACCCGGCGGTGCCGATCATCTTCGCCGAGACGCGTGCGCTCGCGCAGGAATGGACCTATCGCTTCCTCGCCGCGGCTGCGCACGAGGCACAGCTGGAGCTGGGCAGCGAGGCGCGTTTCGGCTCGCTGCCCGAGGCAGGTCCGGCTCCCGCCGCACCCCCGACGACGGCCGAGGTGCGTGCGTGGGCGCTGGAGCAGGGGTATGGCGTCTCCGACCGTGGGCGGTTGCGCCCGGAGATCTGGGCTGCCTTCGAGCAGGCACAACGCGCCTCGGGGTGAGATGACGGCCGCTTCTGGGTGCGCCGAACCGACCCAAACCGGGAGGTTGCGGGTGAAACGGCTAGGTAGCAGCACTCAGATCTGAGCCGAGGGGTATCTCCGGCGGTCCGACGGCCTCCATGTGGCATCGGGACATCACCAAAGGAGACCAATCCCCATGTCGCACTATGTAATTGACCAGCAGGAGCAGCCGAGCATCGAGCTCGAGGCGCGCGTGAGCCGTCGCATCACCCGTCGGCCGGCTGCTGTCGACGCCCTCCACCGCTGGCTGAACCGCTGGAGCATCCCGCTGCTGCGGATCAGCCTCGGCCTCGTCTTCCTCGGCTTCGGGGTGCTCAAGTTCTTCCCGAGCCTGAGCCCGGCCGCCGACATCGCCGCCGCCACCATCGACAAGCTGACGCTCGGCCTCGTGTCGGGCAGCGCGGCGGTGCTGCTGACGGCCGTCCTCGAGACGTTCATCGGCCTGACCCTCGTCACGGGAAAGTTCCTGGAGCTCGGCCTGATCGTGCTCGCCGGCGCCCTCGTCGGGATCCTCTCGCCACTCGTGCTCTTCACGCGGGAGCTCTTCCCGCACGGGCCGTCGCTGCTCGGGCAGTACGTCCTCAAGGACTTCGTCCTCGCCGCCGCGGGACTCGTCGTCGCGGCCGTCGCCCTCGGCTCGAAGCTCGAGCCCGGGCACGACGAGGACTGAGCGCCTGCCGATCCGCATCCGACAAGCCCGCCTGAACGGGACCCTGGTCCCCTTCGGGCGGGCTTTCGCCGTCCGCGCCCGCCGGAACGGGACCGTGGTCCCCTTTGGGCGGGCTTTCCGTGTCCGGGGCGCGCCGGAACCGGTGTGCGGACTTCAGGGCGTGAAGCCGCCGTTGTAGCGCTTGGACCCCCCCTTCCCGATTCGACGACCTCATGGCAGAGTTCACCTCGCAACTCGCCTGACTCGGCAGGGGTCCTGACAAGAGCAAGACGCTCGAGGACCCGCCAGAAAAACGGGACGGCCGCCATCGAGGGCAACGGCCGAGCCCCTCCCAGGCCGGCGGGTGGCACCCGGGCCCGCCCCCCTCTGCCCGGGTGCCACCCGCCTTCTCCATCACTTCTTGCAGTCCGCGACGCACCCCCAGGAGGAGGTGGCCCGGTCCGGCGGGCAGGGGTCGGCGCCCGGAGCGGGCTGTTTCACTCCGGGCGCCTGGCGGGCCCCTGTCGTCACGTCGCCGGCGTCGGGCCCACGAACTGCCCGACGAGAGCCGCGCCCCAAGCCCGGGCCCGGACGACCTCGTCGTGGGACAGCGGCCCTGGTGTTCCTCCTACCCAGAACGACTCGCCCCGTTCAGCGTTGTGGAAACCTCTGTGACGGAGCGCACTCGCCGCCGTCTTCGCGGCCGAGCCGGGGAGCATGCGGACGTGCACCCGCGTGTCGAAGGTCACGACGCGCAGGCCCTCACGGGGGGTCACCTGCTCGATCCACTCCCGGATACCCAGGTCCGCGGGCGCGTACCCGCCCTGCCGAACGGCATCCTGACGGGTGGTCTCGCGCGACATCGAGAAGGCGTGGGTCGGCCCTCCGACGAGCAGGAGGTGTACGTCGTCGGGGATCTGCGTGGGAGCATCGGCGACGGAGACGAGGCGTACGACGGGGGCGCCGTCGGCGGGCCGGCCGTGCTCCAGCTCCTTGCTCATCCCCTCGGCAATCGCCTCCGCTATCTGCTTCGTGTTGCCGAACATCGACTCGTGGATGATCAGAACGGTCATGGTGGAAACCTCCGGTTTGCTGGTGCTGGGGTCGCCCCGGGTCAGGTGGTCCGGGCCCGCAGGGTGGTGACCGGGGCATGGCCGCCCTGGTCGAGGCGGAACGGCGGGTAGACGTCCGTCATGAGGGCGCCGTAGGCGGCAACCCGGTAGGTCCAGCGGTTGAGCCCGATGACGAGGTCGAAGATCGGCCGCGGGTAGGAGCCGGTGAAGAGCAGGATCACCGCGGCGAGAGCGACGAGCAGCCCGAGCAGGCCCGGCCACTGGTACTCGGTGGTCGTCTGGGTGGCCTCCGAGACTCGCGTCCAGGTAGTCGTCGTGCCGACGACGATCGCCATGAAGATCCAGTGCGGCAGCAGGAGCAGCCACTTGACGAAGATCAGCCCCCGCGAGAGGTGCTCCGGGTAGGCGATGTCCAGCGTCGCCCGATCACCCGGTCGTCCGTCGAGGCTGAAGGGCGGGTACTCATCCGTGCCGAGGCCGCCGCTGAAGGCGTAGTAGGAGACCCGCCAGGTCCACCGGAGCACCCCGACGTTGAAGTCGAAGATGCCACGCGGGTAGCGGCCGGTGAAGAGGATCGCGAACCATGCGACGACCGTGAGCACACCGAAGGCGGCCCAGAGCGCCGTGAGGACGATCAGGTGCGGGATCGCCGCGAACCACTTGACGAGCCAGAGCCACCGCGAGAGATCCGGCTGCAGGTCTGCATCGAGGCGCACCGGGTCCTCCACCGTTGGCCGGACCTGGTCCGGGGGGACCGGTGGGGCGGTACCGGCCGGCACGGGCTCCCCCACGGGGACACCCGTTGGCGGCGCCACGGGAGGACCGACCGGCGGGCCGCTTGGCGGCGGCGCATCGGACTGTCCGATGGGCTGGCCGGTGGGCGGCGGGGCGGGCTGGCCGGCGCCAAGCCCCACAGGCGTGCCGGCATACGGCCCGCGTGGTGGTGGCGGCTGCTGCTGCTGACGTCCGCGGGCGCCCACGATCACCAGCGCGGCTCCGAGGCCGACCAGGACGAGCCCGGCGCCGGCCAGGCCGAGGGCGACGGCCCAGATCGAGCCGACGCGGACCCCTGCGGTCGCGGCGACCGCAACCCCCGGCGACCCGTCAGCGTTCATGACGGCGACGGCCCACTGCCCGGTCTGAATCGTCCACGTCAGGTCTTGGGTCGCGACGCCACTCACACTCCGCTCCCAGAAGCCTTGGCTCGTGGGCGGTGCCACGGACCCGCTGCCCGCCGCGTGTGAGTAGCTGGCGACGCCGTAGCGGTCCACGGTCAGGACGCGGTCGTATGCCGCTCCCGCCAGGTAGCCGCCCACGCTGTCCTGCGGCGCGACACCCACGAAGACCGGCTTGCCGTCGAGCGAACGGGCCGTGACGCGGGCCTGCAGGCCGAACCAGTTGACGACTGCGGCGGGTCCCTCGACCCGGAGCATGATGTCGTCCGCGGTGACCGCGACCCCGGACGACTCGAGACGGTTCATGTCGACCGCCATCCAGCCGTCGTTGCCCCGGGCCGCGAGGGCCGCCACCCCGACGGCACCACCGCCGAAGAGCAGGCCGACCCCGGGCAGGATCAGCAGGCAGCCGATGACGATGGCGACGATATGGCGAGTTCTCATGATCGCTCCCGGCAAGGTTCTCTCCCCGACGACACCTCGACGCTAGGGGCGGAGCGCTCACCGGGGCCGGGACCTACGTCCCTGCGCCGACGGTGCGGGATGTGACCTCTGAGACAGGGCGGCCGCCGGCGCGACAGCGCGACGGCGCGACGCGAGCGAGCGCATCGTCGTGAAGCGAGGCTGAGCGGCATACGGGCTACGGGCGGAGCGGGGGATCACCCGGCGTGGAGAGGGTGATGAACGCCTTCTCGACGAGCTCGTGCGTCTCGATCCGCTCGGCGATGGCCCGCAGCCGCTGCGCGACGAGCGTCTCGCGCTGGTCGCCGGTGATGTCGGTGGCGGCGAGGAGGAGCACCTTCCCGGGACCGACGAACTCGAGGTGCAGGAAGGTGACCTTCTCGACGTCCTGGTCCTCCAGGAGGGCCTGGAGCGCGCGGCGGCGCACCGGCGGGGAGACGGCCTGGCCGACGAGGAAGTCGCGGTTGCGGTCGATGAGGTAGACCGCGATGACGCCTAGGAGCAGCCCGACGAGGATCGAGCCGACCGAGTCCCAGCGCGCGTCGCCGGTCAGCTCGTGCAGGCCGATGCCTCCGGCCGCGAAGACGATGCCGATGAGGGCCGCGGCGTCCTCGGCGAAGACGGCTCGCAGGGTCGGGTTGGACGTCAGGGCGATGTAGCGCAGCGGGTGCAGGCCGGACTTGCGGGCCGCCTCGCGGGTCTGCCGGCGGGCCTGGAGGAACGAGGTCCCCTCGAGGGCGAAGGAGATCGCGAGGACGCCGTAGGCCCACCCATAGCTGGTGTCCGGCTCCGGATGACTCCAGCTCTGGATCCCGTGCCAGATCGCGACGACCGCCCCGGCGGTGAACAGGCCGAACGCCGCGAACATCGACCAGACGTACGCCTCGCGGCCGTAGCCGAAGGGGTGCTTCTCGTCCGGCTCGCGGTCCGAGGTCCGTTCTGCGACGAGCAGGAAGACCTCGTTGCCCGTGTCGGCCCACGAGTGGGCGGCCTCGGCGACCATGGACGCCGAGCCAGTCATGAACGCGACGATGCTCTTCGCGATCGCGATGAGGGCGTTCGCGCTGAGCGCGATGAGCACCGTGAGCAGGCTCTGGTCGGCGGCCGGCTGGGCGGCTGCCACGGCGGGCCCCTGCCCGGGACGTGCGTCATCGGCCATGGCTGCCCTCTGCCCCGGCCACCCCACCCGCAACCGGTCGGTTTGCATCGAGACGCGGGAAGTTGGAATCGTGGCGGCAATGCCCGGCATCATCGCCACCACCCTTGACGCCCTGAGCAGCATCGGCCCGGCCGGCTACCTGACGCTGGTCATCGCCGTCAGCGTCGTGTGCCAGTGGGTCGCCTGGCGGCTCGGTATCCCCTCGATCCTGCTGCTCCTCGTCGTCGGCTTCGGCCTCGGTCAGGTGGTGCGGGCCGATGCGGTGGTCGGGCACGACCTGCTCCTCGACGGGGTGCGGGTCACCGTGGGGATCATCCTCTTCGAGGGGAGCCTCTCGCTCCGCCTCAAACAGATCCAGGACCTGCGCGGGCCGGTGCGGCGGCTCTGCTCCCTCACGGTCCTCGTGGCGTGGGGCCTGATCACCACGGCCGCCTGGCTGCTCGGCTTCGACATCCGCGTGGCCCTGCTCCTCGGCGCGATCCTCGTCGTCACGGGGCCGACCGTGATCAGCCCGATCCTCCGGTCGCTGCGGCCGACCCGCCGCGTCTCGTCGCTGCTCCGGTGGGAGGGCATCATCGTCGACCCGATCGGCGCGATCCTCGCCCTGCTCGTCTTCCAGGCCGTGCTGAGCGGCGAGGCGTCGCAGGC
>DASSTN010000127.1:0-19987 GCA_035707905.1 Intrasporangium sp. | reverse complement strand
CTGGCTGACCTTCATGATCTCGCGCACCTTCTCCGGTGAGACGGTCTGTGGACCAACGTCCTCGCGCTCGTCGACTTCCGACTCGGTCGGCTCGCGCTGCAGCTTGTCGCGCAGCTCCCGGATGATCTCGTCGCGGCTCATGCGCCGCGCGATCTCCTCCACGGTCGGCTCGCGGCCGAGCTCCTGGAGCAGCGTCCGGCTGACCCTGATGAGACGGTTGATCGTCTCGACCATGTGCACCGGGATGCGGATGGTGCGCGCCTGGTCCGCGATCGCGCGGGTGATGGCCTGGCGGATCCACCACGTGGCGTACGTCGAGAACTTGTAGCCCTTGGTGTAGTCGAACTTCTCGACCGCTCGGATCAGGCCCAGGTTGCCCTCCTGGATCAGGTCCAGGAAGAGCATTCCGCGCCCGGTGTACCGCTTGGCCAGCGAGACGACCAGCCGCAGGTTCGCCTCGAGCAGGTGGTTCTTGGCCTTCTTGCCGTCCTGGGCGATCCACCACAGCTCGCGCTTCAGCTTCATGTCCATCTTGTCGCCGGAGTTGAGCTTCTCCTCGGCGAACAGGCCCGCCTCGATGCGCTTGGCGAGCTCGACCTCCTGCTCGGCGTTGAGCAGGGCGACCTTGCCGATCTGCTTGAGGTAGTCCTTGACGGGGTCGGCCGTTGCGCCGGCGGTGACGACCTGCTGCGCCGGCGCGTCGTCCTCGTCGTCATCGCGGATGACGAACCCGGACTCCTCCGCCTCCTCCGAGTCGGCGCCCTTGCCCTTGGCCGCGGGCGCGCCCTCCTCGCCGTCACCGGCAGCGTCACCCTCGTCGGCCGCCGTCTCGTCGTCGGTGTCCTCGTCGGACTCGTCCTCGTCGGTGACCTCGACGTCCTCGAGCTCGGCCGGGTCGGCCTCCTCGGGCTCGACGTCCTCGTCGTCCTCGCGCTCCTCTGTCGACTCCGCGCCTGCCGCAGTGGACTTGGTCGCCTTCTTGGCGGTGGCCTTCGTGGCGCCGGCCTTCTTCGCCGGTGCCTTCTTCGCAGCGGCCTTGGACAGCTCGCCGTTCGTGGTCGCCTTCTTGGCCGGTGCCTTCTTGGCGGCGGCCTTCTTGGCGGACGCCGATCCGCCGGCCTTCGCCGCCGTGACGGCCTTGTCGGTGGACTCGGCGGAGCCGTCCGCCCCGTCCTTGGCCGTGGCCTTCTTCGTCGCGCTCTTCGTCGCCGTCGCGCTCGTCTTGCGAGTGGCCACGGTGCCTCCCTTTGTCCCGGTGCGGGTCTTCGTCGAACTGCTCGGCGCGGGCGTCACGACCACGTCGATCCCATGGTTCTCAAGCGTTGTCAGCACGGGCTTCATCTGGCGCGGGTCGAGACCCGCCTCCGTCTGGGCCTGGAGGACGTCCTCTCCGGTGACACTCCCGCTCGCCTTGCCCTTGGCGAGCAGCTGCTGGATGGGAGCGTGCTGGAACACCTTGGGCAAGGTCGTCGGTGTTCCGGATGATGTCGCCTTAGGCACGGGCAAGGTCGCCTTTCGTCGCTGCGTCGTCGTGAGGACCGGGCCCCTGATTCGGGGCATGCATCAGCACAACGAACGGAGGTGAGGATTCATGCCGGAAATGCGTGGTGTCTCGGAGTCGATCCCTGCATCGATCTCGCTGTTCGCCCTGTGCGATCCGGTTCGAACGACATTATAAAACGCCCGCACGTCCTCACACGAAAACAGGCGTTCCGCGGCCCCGCTCCCAAGGTCGGGCGACGTCCTGCCACGACCCCGGGAGCGTTGGCGATGGCTGGTCTCAGTCGGCCTTGACGGCGAGGACCGGGCAGCTCGCGTCGAGCAGGATGCGCTGGGCATTGGAGCCGAGGATCAGCTTGCCCACCGGGCTGCGACGCCGCAGGCCGATGACGATGAAGTCGGCCTTCTCGTCCTCGGCGACGGAGATGAGGTCCTCTGCCGGGTCGTTGCCCCGGACGAGCTGGCGGACCTCGTGGTCGAGCCCCTTCTCCTCGAGCAGGTGCTGCACCCTGGCCAGCTCTGCCTCGAAGCGGGTGGCCTCTGTCGCGTCGAAGTCACGACCGCCGCGGTGGGAGCTGATGACGACGAGCTTGGTCTTGCGAAGGACACACTCCTCGGCAGCTCGCTTGAGCGCCGCTCGACCTTCCTTGGTAGCGACGTATCCCACGACAATGGCCACGGGGAGACCTCCTCATAAACATCGGTGAACTGTGCAGCGACGCTACCCGATCAGGAGGCGGGAGGAGGCTCGCACCGCGCCGGTGTCGCGCACACCATAGTCGTATGACGTTGAGCACCGTCCCGGTGCACGTGCTCGTCGGTGGCCGCTGAGTGAGCGCTGTCACCTCGCCGGGCGCGCCAGCGCCCGACGGACGATCCCGGCCACCTGGTCGGTCTCGATGAGGAAGCCGTCATGGCCGAAGGCGGAGCGGATCGACTCGCGGGTGGCATGCGGGAGCAGTGCGACCATCTCATCCGACAAGCGCGGCGGGTAGAGCCGGTCCGTGTCAACGGGGGCGACCGTGCAGTCGGCCTCGACCCGACCGAGCGCCTCAGCGAGCCCACCACGCCCGCGACCGACATCGTGGGAGTTCATCGCCTCGGTGAGCACGAGGTAGGAGTTCGCGTCGAACCGGCGGGTGAGCTTGCCCGCGTGGTGGTCGAGGTAACTCTCGACCGCGAACCTCCCGCGGTCGGCGGCACCCAACGGGTCCTCCCCCGGCTGTGCCGCTCGACCGAACCGGTCGTTCAGCTCCGTCTCGGTGCGGTACGTGATGTGCGCGATCCGGCGGGCGATGCCGAGCCCTGCTTCCGGCGTGCGTCCCGTGTCGTAGTAATCCCCTCCGGCGAAGTCCGGGTCGGTGCGGATCGCGAGCAGCTGCGGCTGGGCCCAGGCGATCTGGTCCGCCGTGGCGTGGGCCCCGCTCGCAAGCACGATCGCGCGTTCGACGCGCCGACCTCCCATGACCGCCCACTCGACGGCTCGCATCCCGCCCATGGAGCCCCCGATGACCGCGGCCAGGCGGCTCACCCCTAGTCGGTCGAGAAGCGCCTCCTCGACCCGGACCTGGTCACGGATGGTGACGTAGGGAAAGCGCGATCCCCAGGGCCTCCCGTCCGGGGCCGTGCTCACCGGTCCTGTCGTGCCCTGGCATCCGCCGAGGACGTTGCTGCTGACGACGAAGAAGCGGTCGGTGTCGAGCGGCAGACCCGGCCCGACGAGCCCGTCCCACCAGCCTGCCGTGGGGTGGCCCGAACCGGCGGGGCCGACCACGTGGCTGTCGCCGGTGAGCGCGTGCTCCACCAGGACGACGTTGTCGGCGGCGGGGTTGAGGGCCCCCCACGTCTCGTAGGCCACCCGAACGTCCGGCAGCACTCCCCCACGCTCCAGGTGAATCTCGCCGAGCTCGAGGAACTGCCGCTCACCGACCGGGTCGCCCTCTCGCCAGGTCCCGTCCGGCGGACGACGCCGGGGGGCGCGCGTCACCGAGGTCGGCAGGACCGTCGGCGGACGGGGCACGACGGATCGGCCGTGACGCGTCAAGGCTTCGTGTCGGTGGGTCACCGTCATCGACGCTCCTCGTGTCTCGCGCTTGCTCGCACCGAATGGCGCGGCCCGGTCCTCACCCGGGGCACCCCGCCGCGAAGGAGGGTTGCCGTCCAGCGAGCCGGGGCTTTGCGCTGGCACTCATGACCTGGGAGACACCCTACGCGACTGCGCTGCGACGGTTCGAGCCGACGTCCAGACGCTGGACGCCAGAGCCACCCGAGCGAGGCCGACTACGCCGCGGCGAGGCCCGGGGGTCGGACGCCCAGCTCGAGCAGCTGGTCGAGCAGCCGGGCGAGGACGTGGTCGGGCTCGACCTCGAGGGCCCGCTCGATGGCCACCCGCGCCGCGGCGCCGTCGCCCGCGAACCAGGCCTGGGCCCCCGTCACGGCCAGGATGGGAGCGGCGTGGGCGTCGGGCGCGAGCCGGCAGAGCCGCTCGAGGCGTGACCGGAGGACCCTCAGGTCGTCCTCGTCGCCTTCCTCGAGCTCCACGGCCGCCTCGACGACCGGCGCCAAGTATTGGTCGAGGAGCTCGGCCAGCCGCGGGTCGAGGACGGCCGGCTCCAGGCTGCCCGGGCACAGCACCGCGATGATGCCGTCACGCAGGGTCCGGTCACGAAGGCTCCCGAGGAGCAGTGGCAGCGCCGCCTCGGGAACCTCGCGACGGTCGCAGTGTCCAGCGAGGAGGTCCGCCCACGCGGCAAGGCAGCGCTCGGCCCAGGTGACGGGACGGGGCGCCCCGACTCCGCCGGGCTCGTGCGGCTCGAGCAGTCGCCTCGGCTCGACCACAGCACCGACCCACTCGTCGATCGCCTCGGTGAGTCCGGGCAGGGCCGGCTCCGCCGGCCGGACGACGGTCGCGAGCTCCGCGCGCGAGCCCAGCGCCGCACGGCCCATCCCCACGAAGGTCGCCACAGCCGGGATCTCGTAGGGCGCGGGGACCGGCTCGTCCGGACAACACGTGCACATCAGCCCGGTCCAGCGGTCACCACGGACGACGATGCGGTCGACCAGGCTGATGTGCTCGAGCGCGAGCCCGGCCGCGATCGCCCGGGACAGCGGCCCGCTCTCACCGGGCGCGTCCTCGTAGCCGATCACCATGACGCCAGTGGGTGCCTCGCGGCGCAGCACGCGCAGCATGGAGGCCGCGACTGCCGAGGCCTCCGAGAGGTCACTCACTACGTCGAGCCGCGCGACGAGACCCAGGCGCTTGCCGTGCAGGCAGACGACCACGACGCTGCGAGCGGGGTGAAACCCGAGATGGTAGGGAAGGACGGCCAGCAGGTCCGGGGGACCGCCAAGGGAGATCTTCTGCTGCTGCATGAGCCGACCCTTGCGCCCGGCTGCTCGTCCCGACAGTCCTGACCCGCGTGGCCGCACGGATCTGTGGACAAGGGCGTGACGGGCTCAGGGGATGTGCACAAAGGCCTGTCCCGGCGAGCACCGAGGCGCTTGGCCCGGGCGGTGCAGTCAGCGCTCGAGGCGCTGGCGGAGCGACTCGAGGACGTAGTGCGTGGCAGCCGCACGCACGGCGCGCCCGCCTCCTCGGAGTGGACCGTCCTGGGCGGCACCGGTGCGGTCCCGGCTCCGGTCCGGCTGACCAGCATCGCCGTGCTCAGGCGGCAGCCCCTGACCGAGCTCCCAGTCGAGGAAGCGGTCCGTCTCCTCGAGAAAGGCGCGCACGGCCCAGGAGATGACGAGCGCGTCGTCGGCGAGCCCGACGAAGGGCAGGACGAGCTCCGGGAGCAGGTCGACGGGCGAGACGACATACGCCACCGCCGCAGCCACGAGAGCCAACCTGCCGCGTGTGACGCCCGTGTAGGAGCCACCCGCGGTCGCCCGGACGAGCCGCGGCACCGCGTGGACCCGCTCCGACAGGCTCGGGGCCCCCGGGCGGGTGGTCGCGCGGAACAGTGAGGCCGCGGTCGCAGCGAGCTTGAGACGGGACGTGCGTTTCATGACCCGGCCAACGACGACGGCGTGGGCCCGATTCCCAAGCCGCGCAGCCGTGTCCGAAGCGTGACCACGCTCAGGCGGCGAAGGGTGAGACCGGTGGGAACTCCTGCTCGGCCTGCTTGGCGATCTTCCCGAGCAGGTAGACGTCCATGCCGCCACCCACGACGCCGCCGAGGAACGGGACCCCACGCCCCAGCCTGGCGAAGACACCGTCGCCGAGCTTGCCCAGCAACCGGAAGCCGACTGCCTTGTTGACGACCATGAGCGCGGGTGGCGGCAGGCGGTCGACGGCGAGGGCAGCGATCCTGCCTCCGGGGGCGGCGAGGCCGGCCTTCTTGAGGATGGCGTCGCTCTCGGCGCCGGTCAGGGTGACGAGGATCGCCGAACGGATCTCCGGCTGGTCGATGTCGTAGCCGCGCAGCTTGGCGATCGCCGCGGTCATCCGTGTGCCGAGGATGTAGAACTCGACCACGTTGGCGGGCAATGAGATCGGCATGGTGAAGAAGCCGCCGAGGCCGGTGGCGAAGCCACCGAGAGCGCCGAGGCGGCGATGGTCCCGGCGCACGATGTCGATGGCCTTCTCGACACTGCCGCCCGCTTCGGAGAGCGCCTCGGCCGCGACCACGCTCGCCGAATGGAACGGGCCCTTCCCGTCGATGCCGACGTCCAGGAGGCGCTCGACGAGCCGGGTCGCTGCAGCCGTCATCGCGCCCCGCTTGCCGGGTGGGACCACGTCGGCACGCGCAGCCGGACTACCCAGCTGCGCCGCCGTTCGGTCCGATGCCTGCTCGGTCTCCTCCTTGTCCCAGCCCAGAATGCGCACGGGTCTCCTTTCCTCGTTTGTCAGTTCGTCCGAGCCCCCGAGCGGCCTCACCAGTCACCGTATGACGGATGCTGCGGCGATGGGCGCAACGGCCCCCCGCAATTCCGCCGTGGGCCCGTCGGCGGGCTCCCCTAGGCTCCATGCATGACCGGGCGCATCCTCGACCACACCGTCGACGAGCTGAGGCGTGACCGCACCAGCCTCAAGTGGCGTCTCTACCCCGAGGATGTCCTGCCCCTCTGGGTGGCGGAGATGGATGCCTCGCCCTGCGAGGCCGTCGTCAGGGCGGTGACCGAGGCGATGCGTCGCGGTGACACCGGCTACGCCGGCACGGGCAGGTATGCCGCACAGCTGGCCTCGTTCGCCCAGGCCGAGTGGGACTGGGAGCTCGACCCGCACACGACCGTGCAGGTCACCGACGTGTTGACCGGAATCGCCCGGCTCCTCGAGCTGCTGACGGCTCCCGGTGGTCCGGTCATCATCAGCTCGCCGGTCTACAACGCCTTCTTCATCGTCATCGACTCCGTCGGCCGGCGCCCTGTCGACGCGCCTCTCACCGACGAGGGGCGTCTTGACTTCGACCAGCTCGCCGAGGCGTTCCGGCGCGCGACAGCGGACGGGGGCACAGCGGCATACCTCTTGTGCAACCCGCACAACCCCACCGGCACGGTCCACACCGCCGACGAGCTGGCCCGCCTCGCCGTGCTTGCCCGCGAGCACGGCGTGCACGTCATCTCCGACGAGATCCACGCGCCGCTCGTCTACTCGAGCAGCACCTTCACGCCCTACGTGACCGTCCCGGGGGCGGAGACGGCGGTGACCGTGACAGCGGCGTCGAAGGCGTGGAACCTCGCCGGCCTCAAGGCCGGCCTCATCGTTCCCGGCGCCGACGCTCTGGCCACCGTCAAGGGCCTGCACCCGTTCGTCTCGATGGGCGCGAGCCACCTCGGTGTCGTCGCCCAGTCCGCGGCGTGGAGGGACGGGCGCGAGTGGCTGCGGCAGCTGCGCGGCGAGCTCGACGACAACCGACGCCTGCTCGCGGAGCTCGTCGCCGAGCAGCTGCCCGGTGTCCGCCTGACCGTTCCCGAGGCGACCTATCTCGCTTGGCTCGACTTCCGCGACGTCGGCCTGGGGGACGATCCCGCAGCGGTGTTCCGCAGTCGGGCTCGGGTGGCCCTGTCGGAGGGGCCACACTTCGGTCCCCGGGGCGTCGGTTGCGCCCGGCTCAACTTCGCCACCGCTCCCGCGATCCTCCGGGAGGCGGTGCGCCGAATCGCGAGCTGCCTTGGCTGACAGGGCGATCGACGCGCCCCTCGTCGCGCTCGTCCTCGGGCAGCAAGGGGCATATGCTGCCGGGCCGGACCTGGACGAGTGGTGGCCCGGCGACGTGGTCGTGTCCCGTTTCGTCGAGGTGGCCCGGGAGCGACGCCCCCGGTGGGTCGTCTGGTCAGCGGCCCTGGGCCTGCGGCCGATCGTGGCCGCGGGGGTGCCGGCGGCCCGCACCTGGGATCTCGCGGAGGTGCACCGCCTCGTCCACGGCGGCTGGCACGCCTCCCCGGGGCACGTCTGGGCCGCCTCCCGGGGGCTCCCGGAGGACGAGGTGCAGGCTGTGCGAAGGCCGCGGCTGGCCGGCTTCGAGGCCGACCTCTTCGACGCTGCTGGAGACGAGGACGAGTCACCGCTCACCCAGAGCGGGCACCTGCGTGGTGATGCCCTGACGACCTGGGCCTCTCGCCCGGATCGTCTGCGACAGCTGGCCCTGATGGCGCTGGAGTGTCAGGCGCAGCAAGCTGATTCGCTGGATCGTCTGGCCGGTGGCGACCGCGCCCGGCCTGGGCGAACCGCGTGGTCGGAGTCGGCTGCCGCGGTGCTGTGCCTGGAGCTCGAGCGTGACGGGCTGCCCGTCGACCGGCGCTGCGCGGAAGACCTCATCAGCGCGGCGGCGGGTCCGCGGCCGGTCGACGACGCCGACGCAGAGCGAATCCGGCGAGAGCGCGACCGCATCGTCCTTGCCCATGCGCCGGGACGCGAACGGACCGACCTGCGCAACCCCGCCCACGTGCGGGACCTGCTGGCGTCCGTCGGGCTCGACGTGCCGAACACCCGCGCCCACGTGCTCGAGCCCTACCGGCAGGCCCATCCGCTCGTCGACGCGCTCCTGAGGTGGCGCAAGGACGAGCGCATCGCGACGACCTACGGGTACCGCTGGCTCGACGAGCACGTCGGGTCCGACGGCCGGCTCCGAGGTGCGTGGACGGCCTGCGACGGCGCGGCCGGGCGGATGACGGCCCAGAACGGCCTGCACAACCTGCCCGCCGCGCTCCGGCCCGCGATCTGCGCCGAGCCCGGGCACGTCTTCGTGCGCGCCGACCTCGGGCAGGTCGAGCCCCGCGTCCTCGCGGTCGTCAGCGCGGACCGGGCCTTCGCGGAGGCGACCCGCTCGGATGACCTCTACGCCCCGGTCGCCACGCGCCTCGGCTCCGACCGACCGACGGCGAAGGTGGCCGTGCTCGCGGCCATGTACGGCCAGCGGTCCGGTGCCGCCGGCGAGGCGCTTGCACAGCTCGAACGGGCCTACCCGGTCGCGATGGGACTGCTCGACCGGGCCTACGCCGACGGTGTCGCCCGCAGGTCGGTGCGCACCTACGGCGGCCGGCTCATCCGGCTGGGACACGCGTCAGCCTCGCCCTCGCAGGCCTCCCCCTCCCCCTCCCCCGATGCCGCTGGCGGTGCTGGAGAGACCCGGTCCGGGACCAGAGACACCGGGCCTCGGGCGAGCGGACGCGACCCCGGCGCAGCCGCCGATGCCGCCCGGGGACGCTACGCCCGCAACGCGATCATCCAGGGCTCCGCCGCGGAGCTGTTCAAGGCGTGGGCAGCGACCGTGCGCGTTGCCGTCGCACCGCTCGGGGGCCAGATCGTGCTCTGCCTGCACGACGAGCTGCTCGTGCAGGTGCCGGAGCAGCACGGGGCCGAGGCGGCGGCGTCGGTCGAGAAGGCGCTCCAGTCAGCCGCGCGGGTCTGGGCGGGCACCGACGAGGTGCGGTTCGTCGCCGACACGAGCATCATCCGCCGCTGGAGCGAGGCCAAGGAGTAACCGCGTCGAGCGAGTGCCCAGGACTCTCAGTCGGTCTCGGGCGTCCCGCCGTCGTCGGTGACGTCCTTGAGGAACGCCTCGAACTCCGCGCCGATCTCGTCGGCCGTCGGCAGGTCGCGCAGCTCCGTCGCGAGCAGGCTGCGACGCTTGCGGCCCTCGATGAAGGAGTCGTACTGCTCCTCGAGGGCGTGCACGACGGCAGCCACCTCCTCGGAGTCCGCGACCTGGCGGTCGATCTCGAGCCGGTTGAGCCCCGCGGCCTCGGCCAGTGCCGACCGGTCGAGGTCGAGCCCGGTCGCGGTGGTGACCCGGTCGAGGGCAGCAACTGCGGCCTCCGGGTACTCGCCCTGCCCGAGATAGTGGGGCACATGGATCGAGAAGCCGATCGCGTCGCGGCCCGCCTCGCCGAGGCGGTACTCGAGCAGTCCCGTGAAGCTGCCGGGCACCTGCATCTCGCCGAACGCCACCTCGTTCTCAGGGATGAGCCGCGAGTCCGTCGCGTGGGCCGTCACACCGACGGGCCGAGTGTGCGGGACCGCCATCGGGATGCCGTGCACGCTCACCGTGAGGCGCACGCCGAGAGCCTTGCTCAGCCGCATCGTCGCCTCGGCCATCCGGGACCACTGGTAGTCGGGCTCCGGGCCGGTGAGCAGGAAGAAGCCGTCGCCCTGCCGGTCGGTGAGCCGGTGCAGCAGCAGGCTCGGGTCGTCGTAGGCGGTCCACCGGTCTCCATCGAAGGTCATGGCGGGCCGTCGACCCCGGTAGTCGAGCAGCTGGTCGACGTCGAACGACGCGACGACGGTCGAGGGGTGGGTCTCGAGGAGGTGGTCGGCGACGAGCTTCTGCGTCTGGCCGGCGTCGATGAAGCCCTCGAGGGCGATGACGAGCACCGACGCCTGCATCTGCGCGAGCGGGGTGTCGGTCTCGAAGGAGAAGAGCTCTGACGGGTCCTGCACGGGATGGCCTTTCGTTGTGCTGGTCATCTGGTCAACGCGGCGGCTGCGGAGACGATTCCCTCCACCGGCTCACGGGCGGATCGCGGAGATCGCCTTGAGGATCCGTTGCGCGGACACCTTCTGGGCGGTCCCGAGCTGTTGCGCGAAGAGCGAGACCCGCAGCTCCTCGATCATCCAGCCGATCGCCACCACGTCCGCCGCGCCGCGCCGGGCGGGCCGCAGCTCGGCGAGGAGGTCGGCGTAGCGGCCCTCGACGAGGTCGACCTGGTCGAGCAGCTGGGCGTCGCGGGCGAGGTTCTCCTGGGCCTTCTCGAGGCGGTAGGCAATGGCGCGCAGGTACCGGTCGAGGTCGGGGAGCCGGTCCACGCCGGTGTCGGCGACGAAGCCGGGCCGGACCAGCTCACGCAGCTGGGCCCGGACGTCGGCGAGCAGCGGCCGCATCGCCGGGTTCGTCGAACGGCCCAGCGCCTCGAGCCGGTTCGTGATCGACAGGTGCTTGGCGAGGATCGGCTCCACAAGGCCGACGACCTGCACGACCCGGGCCGAGGCATGGCTCCGCACCGCCGACAGCGCCCACTCGAAGTCCTCGCGGGTGCGCACGGCGTGACGCACCTGCTCGGCGCTGATCGCGTCGACGGCTGCCGCGAGGCAGTCCTCGAGGAGGGCGGGCACGCTCCCGTGCGGGTTGTGGCCGAGGGCGAGCTTCTGGGTGTTCGTGAGGCGGGCGAGCACCTGCCGCCATGGTGGGGTCGTGCCGAGCAGGAGCAGGCGTCGGACCCCGAGCCGGTGCTCTGCCTCCGCCTCGGCGCGAGTCGGCAGCACCTGCAGGTCGACGGACTGGCCACGGTCGACGAGCGCTGGATACCCGATCACCCCGTCACCGCTCTCGAACGTCTCCGGCACCGTGTCGATGGTCCACGAGGTGAGGCCGGTCCGCTCGAGGGCCGAGCTCGCGGCGCGCACCTCCCGGCGCAGGGCGGGAGTCGCCGCCTCGCGGACCGCCTCGAGGTCCTTGCCCATGGCGATCGACGTCCCGTCCGGGCGGTCCACGGAGAAGGTGATCCGCAGGTGGTCGGGCACCCTGGACCAGTCGAAGTCCGCTGGCGCGACAGCGACGCCGGCCCGCCGTCGGAGGGCACCCGCAAGCGCCTCGACGAGCGGCTCCTGCGTCGGCTCGAGGTCCGGCAGGACGGCCCGGGCGTGGTCGGGAGCGGGCACGAGGCGGCGCCGGGTCGCCTTCGGCAACGACCTGATCAGGGCGGTGATGAGCTCCTCGCGGAAGCCGGGGACCTGCCAGTCGAAGCCCGCCGCCGTCACCTGGTTGAGGTGGTCGACGGGAATGTGGACTGTCGCGCCGTCCTGGGGCGAGCCGGGCTCGAACTGGTAGGTGACCGGCAGGACGTTGTCGCCCTGACGCCAGCTCGTCGGGTAGTCGCCCCCGACGACCGCGTCAGCGGAGTCCCGAAGCAGCAGGTCCTCGGTGAAGGTGAGCAGGTCCGGGTCCTCCCGGCGCGCCCGCTTCCACCACGAGTCGAAGTGCCGGCCGGAGACGACCGACGCGGGAATCCGCTTGTCGTAGAAGGCGACCAAGGTGTTGTCGTCCACGACGAGGTCGCGCCGGCGGGTGCGCGCCTCGAGCTCGCCGATCCGCTCGACGAGGGCGGCGTTCTCCTTGAGGAAGGCGTGCGGGCTGTTCCAGTCGCCCTCGACCAAGGCGTGCCGGATGAAGAGGTCACGCGCCAGCTCCGGGTCGATCCGCCCGAGCCCGACAGTGCGGCCGACGACCAAGGGCACCCCGTAGAGGGTCACCCGCTCCGTCGCCACCGCCGACCCGCGGCGCGCGGACCAGCGAGGCTCGGAGTACTGGCGCTTGACGAGGTGCGCGCCGAGCTCCTCCGCCCACCCTGGCTCGATCCGGGCGTTGATCCGCGCCCAGAGCCGCGTCGTCTCGACGAGCTCCTCCGCCATGACGAACTGCGGCTGCTTGCGGAACAGCGCCGACCCGGGCGAGATACCGAACCGAGCACCCCGTGCGCCGAGGTACTCCCGCCGCTGCTCGTCCCGCACCCCCACGTGCGACAGGAGCCCGGCGAGCAGCGCCTGGTGCACGCCGTCCGTGTCGACCTCGCCGTGGCCACTCCCCCGGGAGACGTCGAGCCCGGCCTGCTTGGCAGCCTGCTTGACCTGCGCGTGCAGGTCCTGCCACTCGCGCACGCGGAGGTAGTGAAGGAACTCCGCTTTGCACATCCGTCGAAACGCACTGGAGGACAACGACTTCTGCTGCTCACGGAGATAGCGCCAGAGGTTGAGCCAGGTGACGAAGTCGCTGTGCTCGTCCTGGAAGCGCTTGTGCGCAGCGTTCGCGAGCTCCTTCTTGTCCTGCGGTCGCTCACGCGGGTCCTGGATCGACAGTGCGGCCACGATGACGAGAACCTCGCGCAGGACGCCCCGCTTGTCGCCCTCGATGACCATCCGCGCATGGCGTGGGTCGATCGGCAGCTTGGCCATCGTGCGTCCGTATGGCGTGAGCTTGCGCCCCGCTCGCCGGCTCCCTCCCCGTCGGGGCTGGCTGCCGTCGTCGCTCGCGAAGGCCTGCAGCTCCTCGAGGAGCCGGACGCCGTCGGTGACCTGTCGGGAGTCGGGCGGGTCGATGAAGGGGAACGCCTCGACGTCGCCGAGCCCCAGGGTCGTCATCTGGAGGATCACCGAGGCGAGGCTCGTCCGTAGTATCTCGGGGTCCGTGTACTCCGGCCGTGACTCGTAGTCCTCCTCCGAGTAAAGCCGGATCGCGATGCCCTCCGAGACACGGCCGCAGCGACCGGACCGCTGGTTGGCCGAGGCCTGGCTGATCGGCTCGATCGGGAGGCGCTGGACCTTGAGGCGCTGGCTGTAGCGGGAGATGCGCGCCGTGCCGCTGTCGATGACGTAGCGGATGCCCGGCACCGTGAGGGACGTCTCGGCGACGTTGGTGGACAGGATGATCCGTCGGCCGGTGTGCCGTGAGAAGACCCGGTGCTGCTCGGCCGCGGAGAGGCGCCCGTAGAGGGGTAGCACCTCCGTGACGGGCAGCTTCATGCCGTCGATCGCGTCGGCGGCGTCCCTGATCTCCCGCTCACCCGAGAGGAAGACGAGTATGTCGGAGCTGGGCCCGGAGTGGCGCTCCGTCCACAGCTCGAGGACCGCGTCGCAGATCCCCGTCACGAGGTCCTTCTCCTCGCCCTCCGGCCGGTCGGGGTCGACGAGGGGCCGGTAGCGGATCTCGACGGGATAAGTCCGCCCGGAGACCTCGACGATGGGGGCCGGCCGCCCCTCCGCGTCGGCGAAGTGCTCAGCGAAGCGCTCCGGGTCAATGGTGGCCGATGTGATGATGACCTTGAGGTCGGGCCGTCTCGGGAGGAGTTGCTTGAGGTAGCCGAGGATGAAGTCGATGTTGAGGCTGCGCTCGTGGGCCTCGTCGATGATGATCGTGTCGTAACGGCGCAGGTCGCGGTCGTGCTGCATCTCCGCCAGCAGGATGCCGTCGGTCATCACCTTGACGAGGGTGTCGGTCCCCGTGTGGTCGGTGAAGCGCACCTGGTACCCGACGATGCTGCCCAGCTCGACATCCAGCTCCTCGGACAGCCGCTCGGCCACGGCCCGAGCCGCGATCCGCCGCGGCTGCGTGTGCCCGATCATGCCGTCCAGGCCGCGGCCGAGCTCGAGGCAGATCTTCGGGATCTGGGTCGTCTTGCCCGAGCCGGTCTCGCCGGCGATGACGACGACCTGGTGGTCGCGGATCACCCCGGCGAGCTCCTCACGGTGCTCCACCACCGGCAGCTGCTCGGGATAGGTGATCGCAGGGACGAGCCCGGCCCGGTGAGTGCGGCGGCTGGCGCGCTGCTCGGCCGTGAGCGGCATACGGCCTCGTCGGGACCCGCCGCGGTGGGAGCGCCGCGAGCGCGAGGGCGCGGACGCGGGCTGCTCGGGCATGAGCGACAGGATAGGCGGCGCCGCTCGACGCGCCGAACGGGTTTGTCCTGCGGAACCGCACCCGCGCCCCTAGGGTCAAAGGGGTCCACAGGGGTGAGGAGGGGGCATGGACACTCGACCGGAGATCCCGGACCCGCAGCACGACGAGCACGTGGCCTTCCCCGACGAGGCCGCCAGCCGTCCACCGGAGAGCTGGTGGGAGCCCGCTCCCCCGCCTGTTCCCCCGCGACCCCCAGTGCCGGGGCCGGCCTCGGGCATGGCCCGTCGGAGGCGCCGCAGCGCTGGCTGGTGGGCCGTCGTGGCGGTCTTCCTGTTCGGCAGCGCCATGACAGGCCACACCGGCGACCTCTTCGCCCACGGCGGCATCGGATCCGGCAGTGCCGGCGGGGAGGCTCCAGCTCCGAGCAACATCGAGCTCGTCGAGCAGCCCGTGGCGCCGTCCGGCGAGCTCGTGCCCACCGACGTGCCCCTCTACGCCATCCCCATGGGCACCCTGTGGTTCCGGCTCGAGGTGGTCGGCAACGACCCCCGGGGCACGATCGGGGTCAGTGCAGGCTCCGGCTCGTCCGTGGAGACCGGCGAGGTGCCCCTGCCCTACGCCGCGCGGCTCACGCGCGACAACCCCGAGGACACCCTCAGCATCATGGTCCGCGGCGCCTATGGCCAGCGGCAGGTCCAGTGCCGGGTCTACCTCGACGACGCCCTGGTGGCCATCGGGACGGGTGCCGGCACCGCGACCTGCGAAGTGCCGGCATGGCGATGATGACGGCCGGCGAGGGGGACGCATGATCGGGCCTGGTGGCTCGGGTGATCTCCCGCCGGACTGGGTGCCAGAGCCGGTCCGCCGGGAGCCGGTGACGGCGTCCCGGCTGCCGGCCTTCGGTGTCCCCGGCGACGAGAAGGCGGATGCCACCCCGTCCTCCGGCGCGGCGGCGGTGTCGCTCACACCTTGGCAGGTCGGCGGACTCGTCGCGCTCGTCGTCGTGCCCTTCGTCGTCTGGTTGCTGTGGAGCGGCCTCGATGACGAGGAGCTCGTGCCGGCGGACCAGGCGCTGCCCGCTCCCACTGCGACCACCTGGCCCTGGCCGGGTGGAGCCGTCCCAGCGCCGCCGCGACCCACCTTCACCCTCGTGCAACCGCCGAGGCCAACGGCGACCTACCTGCTGCCGCCGACGGTGACCGTTCCGGGCACCCGGCCGACTCAGCAGTTCCCCACGGCCCGCCCCACTCCTCTGCCACCGAACCTGCGGCCCACGCCGGTGCCCGGCGGTGCCGCACCGAAGGCCGTTCCGACCACAGTGAAGTCGATCCGTTTCGAGCTCAGTGGCCCGACGAACCGTCCGTACTCGGTCACCCTGATGGGCACCGCAACCGCTGGGCTGAGGACCTTTCCCAGCCAGCACGGCACGGTCGTCCTCGAGCTGCCGGCGAGCTCGCTCCTGCCGAGCCCGGCACGCAAGCTGGGCTCCCTCGGTGTCACGGCCCAGGCCTCGAGGGCGACGGACCTGCTCACCTGTCGAGCCACGGTCGGGGGCGTGACCATCGCCTTCCGCCAGGGCCGTGGCTACGCGACGTGCACGGTCATGAGCTCGGACCTCGGCTGGAGCTGACGTTCACCCGGACCAGTGGCCCTCTGCTCGCCAGCATGACCTGCCTGCGTGCAGGTTCAGCCGAGCTGTTCCTGCTCGCGGCTCTCGGCAACGCGGTGAGGAACCCGAAGCAGGCGGATCCCGGTGACGAGCACGAGTCCGCCCACGAGGTTGCCGAACGCGGCCCAGCCGAGCGCCCTCAACCAGTCGAGGTAGCCGTAGTCGGCATCGCCCGTCAGCAGGCCGGCGAACATCAGGAGCGAGTCCAACACCGAGTGGAAGAGCTGGGCCCCGACGAGCACGAACGACATCAGCACGGCGGGAACCAAGCGGACGCCCAGGTTCTCGGTCGCGTGCTGCATCCGGGTCAACAGGGTGATCACCGCGCCGGCGAGCACTGCGAGGAAGAAGGATCGCCACGAGATCCCGAGGTGGGCGTAGTGCGAGCCGGCCTTCACCGCAGTCTCATGCACGTCTGGGAGCGCCACCGTGATCATCCACGCCATGGCGAAGCCTCCGACCAGGTTTGCTGCCAACGTGATCACCCACAGCCGCACCAGCTGCGCGAGCGTCCCCGCCTTCGCGACCACGGAAAGGACCGGCACCAGGAAGTTCTCCGTGAAGAGCTCGCTCTTGGCGAGCAGCAGGGCCACGAAGCCGATGCTGAACGACAAGGACGCGAGCAGGTGGTTGCCGGTCTCCGCCTCCACCACGAGGTAGATGAGCACCCCCACCCCGACGTCGACGCCGCCCAGGAGCCCGGTCGACAGCAGCGGGAGCAGCGGCCGGTCCAGCCGCTCGCGACCTTCCTCGACCAGCCGTTCGAAGGCCTCCTCCAGCGCCGGCTCCGACCGAGCACCCTTCGGCGGGACGAGGTCCCCCGAACCACCGGCCGGCCGGCTCACCGGCGAAGTCTCGGGCTGGAAGGAAGTGCGCTCATGAAAACACGCTAGCCGTCAGACGCTCGGTGCCTGGGCAACAGGGTGGGACGAAGATCGCGGTGGAGGCCGGGTGCGTTGGCAACCCGTGCCGCTGCGTCAGACGTCGGAGTCCGTGTTGGCGCCTGCACGCCGGTTGTTGATCGCGACGCGCAGCGCCATGGCTCTCTCGAAGACTGTGTGCCAGAAGCGGCTCAGCACCAGCTCTCGCTCGCCCACGTGCTCGACGACATCGGCGCCTGCGCCCAGTTTGAAGAGCAGCAGCCCTGTCAGTGGCTCCGTCGCCCCCAACGACGTGTTGAAGCCACGGAAGTCGTATGCCGTGCAGCCGGCCTCGAGCGCGTCCTGGATCGCCTGCCACTGCAGGGCGTTGGAGGCGCGCGCCTCGCGGTTGCGGCTCGTCGAGCCGCCGTAGAGGTAGGAGAACATGTCTCCCACCCGGACCATCAGCGCCGAGGCGAGCACGTCGCCCTCGACGTGCGCCTCGTAGATCCGGGCGCTGATGCCGTCCTCACCGGCCCCGAAGGCCCGCATCATCTGCTCGAAGTAGGACTTCGCGCGGGGGAAGAAGTGGTCGCGCTCCGCAGTCTCGGCGTAGAGCTCGTGGAAGGTGTCGACACCCTCGAGGCCGGCCGTGCGGACCTCGACTCCAGCCTTGACCGCCTTCTTGATGTTGCGTCGCCACTGCTGGTTCATGCCCTTGAGGACCTCGTCGGCCATGCGGCCCTTGAGGTCGACGACGCAGACGTATCGCGGCTGACCGACCGCCGCCGTGTTGCCCCAGCCGATCGGCCGCCACGAGCGATCGTCGAGCCAGGTCTCGAGCCGGTGGGCGACCGGGTTGTCGAGGTCCGGCGGCAGGTCGGTGAAGGACATCAGGCCCCCCTCCCCGATCTGCTTCTTGACCGGGTCCGGGGCCCAGCGGCGGGAGACCACCGGGAAGCCGAGTCGCAGCGCGAAGGCGCCGTCCTGCCTGGCCCAGCTGACGAGCGGGTCGAGCCACGCGGACGGGTCTGCGGCAACGGCCTCCCACGGCAGGGCGGGACCCTCCGGCAGGTACGCGAAGGATCGCTTCAGCCGGGGGATGTTCCGGGACAGCACCAGGCCCGCGCCGACGAGGGAGCCGGACCGGTCGAACCAGCCGAGCGGAGTGCGGCGCCAGCCCGGTTTCGTGCGGCCCCAGGCCGGGGTCTGCAAGAAGCTGCCGCCGAGCTCGACCACCGTCTCGCCTAGCTGCTCCGGCGGGATGGGACGGACGGTGAAGGGGCCGGTCGGCGTGGGCACGGCGGGCTGATCCATGTCGAGCACCCTACCGACGCGGCTCGGGTGCTCCCTGCCCGGTGGAGCCGGACACGAGGTCGCGGTGCCGCCAGATCCACCACAGGCCGAGGAAGGGCAGGACGAGAGGGACGTAGCCGTAGCCCTGTCCGAAGTGCGACCACACCGTCTTGTCGGGGAACGCCTCAGGCATGGCGTAGGACAGGGCGCCGACGATGAGGACCCCGACCAGTTCGATGGAGACGGCGACGGCCGCGACCCGGACCGAGGTGCGGTTCCCGCGTGCGAGCCCGACGGTCGCGACGATGTAGATCACCGCAGCCAGGGCCGAGAGGAGGTAGGAAACCGGCGCCCGGTCGAAGTACTCGACGATCTGCAGGACCGACCGACCTGTCGCAGCGAGAGCCAGCAGTCCATAGACGGCGACGAGGAGGCGACCGGCCCCGTGGCCGGTGTGCTCGTCCGGCTCTTTGCGGTGACCGGTGTCCGGGGCTGGGGTCTCGGGCTCGGGGCGAGTGGGTTCAGACATTGAGCTGCCAGATCTGGAGGATGCGGGCGACGAGGATGGCGACGACGACCGCGCCGCCGAGGACGACCCCCATGGCCCACCGCGACCGCTCCTTGATGGCGATGAAGACGGTGATGGGCAGCACGACGAGGACCGTGAAGAGGTAGGCGATGTAGGTGGCGCGCTCGGCCCCGTCCCGGATCGAGCCCGACTGCGCCAGCCCGATGACGAGCTGCATGACCAGCCCGAGCTCGATGAGGGCGCTCAGGATGATGATGGGGTCGTCGATGAGCCGGTCCCGCCACAGGTGGTGCGCGGCCAGCAGGAGCAGCACCGCGCAGGCCACGAGGACCGCGACGGTGAGGGGTAGGAGCACGGGCGCAGCCTACTGGGTCCAACCCGGCTGTCCGTAGGGTGAGGCCGCGCTACCTCGGGCTCGATCGACCGGTTAGATTCATCGCTGGCCTGACTCGGGGATCACCTCGATGTCCCGTGCCGCGACGAAGGAGTCAAGCTTGCCCATCCGCCCGATCCCGATCGACCGTGCGGCCGGAGTCCTCCTCGGCCAGGCCTGCGGCGACGCGCTCGGTGTCCCCTACGAGATGGGTGCTCCCCCGGTCGGCGACGCGGTCATGTCGGGCGGCGGCCTCGGGCCCTACGAACCCGGCGAGTGGAGCGACGACACCCAGATGACGCTCTGCGTGGCACGGGTTGCCGCCGAGGGTCACGACCTCGAGAGCGACGTGGCCCTCGACCGGATCTCGGAGGGCTTCGAGAACTGGCTCGTCGACGGCGCAACCGATGTCGGCACCCAGACCCGCACGATCCTCCTGCGGGCCGGTGAGCTGGACGGACCGGCCCACGAGCGGCTGCGGACCGCGAGCCGGGAGCTGCACGCCCGGACCGGCCTGACGGCCGGAAACGGCGCTCTCATGCGGACATCGATCGTCGGGATCGCCAGTCCGAGCGACCGCGACGCGACCGCCCGTGCGGCGCGGGCGGTGGCCGAGCTCACCCATACCGACCCCCTCGCCGGGGATTCATGCGTGCTGTGGTCGGAGGCGATCCGGGTCGCCGTGACGGAGGGGCGGCTCGACCTGCTCGGCGGCCTGGACCTCGTCAGCCCTGAACACCGCGACGACTGGCGGGACTGGATCAAGGAGGCGACCGGTGGCCGCCCGGGGCAGTTCGAGAACAACGGCTTCACCGTCACCGCCTTGCAAGCGGCGTGGGCGGCGATCACCTCGACCGACCTGGGTGACGGCTCGGCCGTGCACCTCCAGCGCGGGCTGCAGGCGGCGGTCCGGGCGGGGTGGGACACCGA
>DASSTN010000126.1:0-10354 GCA_035707905.1 Intrasporangium sp. | reverse complement strand
CCTCGAACAAGTCGACGGTCTGGTACAACGTCAAGTCCTTCAGCGACGCCGGCGTGCAGCCGCCGAAGACGTGGGACGAGTTCATCAAGGCGGCCCAGACGCTCTCCGACGCCGGCCAGGAGCCGGTCTCCATCGGCGGCGCGGACGGTTGGACCCTCACCGACTGGTTCGAGAACGTCTACCTGAGCCAAGCCGGACCGGACATGTACGACAAGCTCACCAAGCACGAGATCAAGTGGACCGACGACTCCGTCAAGAAGGCGCTCGAGACCCTCGCGCAGCTCTGGGGCGACCCGAAGCTGCTCGCCGGCGGGACGAACGGCTCGCTCCAGGCCGACTTCCCGACCTCGGTGACGAAGGTCTTCTCCAATCCGCCGAAGGCCGCCATGGTCTACGAGGGCGACTTCGTCGCAGGTGTCATCACCAGCTCGACGAAGGCCAAGCTCGGCACGGACGCGAAGTTCTTCCCGTTCCCGGCCGTGGGTGACAAGCCCGCCGTCGTCGGTGGCGGTGACGTCGCGGTCGCCTTCAAGGACAACCCGGGCGCGATGGCCCTGCTCCAGTACCTCGCCTCGCCGCAGGCGGCGGAGATCTGGGTCAAGCTCGGCGGCTTCACCTCGCCGAACAAGAACGTCTCGTTCGACGCCTACCCCGACGACACCTCGCGTGAGGTCGCCAAGTCTCTCATCGACGCCGGCGACGCGTTCCGCTTCGACATGTCGGACCAGGCGCCGTCGGCGTTCGGCGGCACCAAGGGCGCGGGCGAGTGGAAGGACCTCGCGGACTTCCTGCGCAACCCCAAGGACGTGCAGGGGGCCATGCAGGCGCTCGAGGCCGACGCCGCGAAGGCCTACGGCAAGTGACGGTTCCACTCCGCAGCACCGGTCGCCCCGAGGCTCCTCCGTCTCCCGAGGCGGAGGAGACCCGGGGCAGCACCGGTGAGCGCGGCCGGCCCGCGACGGCGGCAGCCTTCCTGCTGCCCGCCTCGATCGTGCTGGCCGTGCTCATGCTCTATCCGATCGCGTACTCCTTCGTCAGGAGCCTGTTCGACGCGAGCGGCAACACGTTCATCGGGCTGGGCAACTACGTCACGATGTTCACCGACCAGGAGACGTTCCAGGCCATCCGCAACAACGTCATCTGGGTCGTCGTCGCGCCGACCGTCGTCACGGCGCTCGGGCTCATCTTCGCGGTGCTGACCGAGCGGGTCCGGTGGCGCACGGCGTTCAAGCTCGTCATCTTCATGCCCATGGCGATCTCGTTCCTCGCCGCGGGCATCATCTTCCGGCTCGTCTACGAGCAGGACCCGGCCAAGGGCGTCGCCAATGCGGTGATCGTGGGGGTGCACGACATCTTCAGCAACGCGTCGGAGTACCCGGGTGCCCGACCGCGTGACGCGAAGGCACTCGTCCCCGGTGCGGACGGGTTCCAGACCGCGTCGACGGTGAGTCCGGGCGGCACGGTGACATTGCCGCTCATCGGCTTTGCTCCGGACGCTCTGCCCAAGGGGGCCGCGCCCGCCAAGCCGGTTCCGTCGGGCGGCGTCGGCGCCGGTCGCATCGACGGGGTCGTCTGGCTCGACTTCGCCAAGGGTGGTGGCGGGCACCCGGGTCAGGTCGACCCGAACGAGAAGGGCATGCCGGGCCTGACCGTCCAGGTCGTGCAGAACGGCAACGTCGTGGACAAGGCGACGACGGGCGACGACGGGCGCTTCTCCTTCACCAGCCTCAAACCCGGGACGTACACGATCCGGCTTCCGGCGTCGAACTTCGCCCAGCCGTTCGGCGGGGTGACGTGGCTCGGGCCCAACCTCGTGACACCCGCGATCATCGCCGCGTACGTGTGGATGTGGGCCGGGTTCGCGATGGTCCTCATCGCGGCCGGCCTGTCCGCCATCCCGCGGGACGCCCTGGAGGCAGCCCGCGTCGACGGGGCAACGGAGTGGCAGGTCTTCAGGCGGGTCACGATGCCGCTGCTCTCGCCGGTGCTGCTCGTCGTCTTCGTCACGCTCGTCATCAACGTCCTGAAGATCTTCGACCTCGTCTACATCATGGCGCCGGGCTCCGTGCAGCCCCAGGCCAACGTGCTCGCGCTCCAGATGTGGCTGGTGTCCTTCGGGGGCGGGAACGACCAAGGGTTGGGCAGCGCCCTCGGCGTCTTCCTGTTCGTGCTCGTGCTGCCCGCGATGCTCTTCAACATCAGGCGGTTCCGACGGGAGGAGGACCGGTGACTGTCGATTCCGAGGTGCCCTCGGCGGTCGGCGGCGGTGGCTCGATCGAGCGAGGGCCGGTCGCCCGCCTCGTGGGTTCGGTGGGAAGCGGCCTCGTCCAGGCGTTCCTCGTCATCATCGCGGTCTTCTGGCTCGTGCCGACCTTCGGACTGCTCATCGCGTCGTTCCGCGCCGAGTCAGACAACAACACGAGCGGCTGGTGGACGGTCCTCACGAAGCCCGCTCAGCTGACCCTGGAGAACTACCAGAACCTGCTGCAGAACGACTCGATCATCCACTCGTTCCTCAACACCATCTACATCACGGTGCCGGCCACGCTGCTCGTCATCATCCTCGCGTCGCTCGCCGCGTATGCGTTCGCCTGGCTCGACTTCCCGGGACGGGACTGGCTGTTCATCCTGGTGGTCGGGCTCCTCGTCGTGCCGATCCAGGTCGCGCTGATCCCCGTCGCCCAGCTCTACGGCACGCTCGGGATCTTCGGCACCCGGCTGTCGGTGATCCTCTTCCACGTCGCCTTCGGGCTGCCGTTCGCGGTCTTCCTGCTGCGCAACTTCTTCGCGGGGATCCCGCGTGACCTGCTCGAGGCGGCCCGGATGGACGGCGGCAGCGAGTGGACGATCTTCCGCAAGGTGATCCTGCCGCTGGGCCTGCCGGCGATCGCCTCGCTCGGGATCTTCCAGTTCCTCTGGGTCTGGAACGACCTGCTCATCGCGCTCGTCTTCGCCTCGTCCGACGCGGCGCCGCTGACGGTCGCGCTGCAGTCGCAGGTGCGCCAGTTCGGCGCCAACATCGACCTGCTCTCGAGCGGTGCCTTCCTCTCGCTCATCGTGCCGCTCATCGTCTTCTTCTCGTTCCAGCGCTACTTCGTTCAGGGCGTGATGGCCGGCTCGGTCAAGTAGCGGTGGCCCGCGAGTCTGGTCAGGGCTGTTTCCCGCGCTGTTCAACGGCGATCCGATGGCGAGGATCTCGGCCACGGCCCGGGCGGTCGGTGAACGCCCGGCCGCACCGTTACCCTCCGTCCCATGAGCACCTCGCAAGCGCTGACGATCCGTCAGGCGGTCCCAGATGACGCTGAGGCGCTGGCCCGCCTGCACGTCGACGTATGGGAGGACGCCTACAGCTCGCTCATGGCGGTCGACATCTTCGAGTCACGACGGGCGACCGTCCCAGAACGGATCGAGGGCTGGCGCCGCAGCCTGACCGGCTCTCCAGCTCGGACCCTCGTTGCCGCAGATTCGCACCGGCTGGTGGGATTCGCCAGCGTGGGCCCACCGCGGGAGGACGACGTCAATGTCGAAGACGAATTGTGGGCCCTGTATGTGCGCGCCCCCCGATGGGGAACGGGCGTCGGCCACGCCCTGCTCACTGGCTCGCTCGGGGACCGACCTGCGTATCTCTGGGTCCTGCGTGGGAACGATCGAGCCATTGCCTTCTACCGGAAGCATCGGTTCGTCGAGGACGGCAGGCTGCGATCCGACGAGTACGGCACCGAACTCCGCATGGTCCGTTGACGTCCCGACCGGAGGTGGAGGCCGGCCGCAGCGGACGCTTCTGCCGCTCCGCGGACGACGTCCGGCCTTGCCCTCGGGGCAAGCCGACTGTCCCGGCACGGACAAGCCCCTAGTACCGGAGGTGGCGCAGGTAGCGCTCGGGCGCCTCGAGGAAGCGGCGGTGGTGCTCCACGACGTCGAGATCCTCCCAGGCTCGCTCATGCACGCCCTCGGCGTCGAACTCAAGGATGGTGGCGCCGGGGAGGCTCGCGACGACCGGCGAGTGCGTTGCGATGAGCACCTGCACGCCCGGCTGCGACACCAGTTGGATGAGGGCCCCGACGAGGGCGAGCTGGGCGGTGAACGAGAGTCCGGCCTCGGGCTCGTCCATCACGAAGAGCCCCTCGCCGGTGAAGCGGTTGCTGTTGAGGATCGCGATGAATGACTCGCCGTGGCTCAGTTCGTGGAAAGCAGTCTCGCCCCGAGCCGGCGGGTTCTGCTCCAGATAGGTGAAGAGGCCGTGCATGGTCTCAGCCCTCAGGAAGTAGCCCCAGCGCGAGGCGCCGGCACCGCGCACCAGCGAGATCGACTCGGACAGAGGCGATTCGGTCGGCCGCGTGAAGTGGTCCGCGCCCGTCGACCCACCTTCCGGGGAGAGCCCGTATGCCATCGCAACCGCCTCGACGAACGTGGACTTGCCGGTGCCGTTCTCGCCGACGACGATGGTCGCCTGGCCCAGGTCAAGCCCGCGCTCGAAGATCTCGGCGATCGGTGCGAGCGTCGCTGGCCACTGTTCCGCCGTCAGCGTCGCGGCCGTCGACCGCACGACCCGGCGGACCGGTAGTGGCGCATTCCAGTCGTCCCCCACGTGCCGACTCTACGAGAAGGCAGTGGTCCGGAAAATGGCCTGCGGCTGTGCGTGTGCTAGGTAGGGACATCGGTGACACCCAGCCGGCATCGGAGCAGTGGCGAGTCATGATCGACCCGGTCGGCCATCCCTTCTGCCTCAGCGCTGTTCGCTCCGACTGGATCTCCCGCACCTCGCAGGACGTCGTCACGCCATGTGCCCTCGCGAAAAGGCCTGTCCCGCAAAGAATCCGAGACAGGGGGGGGTAAACGACGTTTCGAGTTGCGGGGCCAACGGGGCACTCCTAGCGTGAGCGTCACTGCGTCAACGCGGACGCAGTCCCGCTTCCGAGAGGAACCCACGTGCGTCGCAACCGTGCCCTCCCCGTCCTCGCCTCGGCGGCCCTCCTCTGCAGCGGCATCGCACCCCTCGGGATGTCGATGTCCGCCCAGGCGGTCCCCATCCCGTCGCCCGGCCATCCGGTCTCCCACGAGGAGAACCCCCGGGTTCCCTCGGGAGCACTCTGGACGGAGCACTACTTCCCGTCCTCCGACGGCAGCGACGTCGAGCTTCACGCGGACGTGCTCCGCCCGGCGCACCTGCCGCCGGATGCGAGGACGCCGGTCATCCTGTCCATCGGCCCCTACTTCGCCCACATCGGCCAGACCGGCAACGACGGCTTCTCGGGCACGGGGCCCTCCGAGCGGTTCAACGACCTCGTCGAGGGCGGGGATCTGATGGCAAGGGGCTACACCTTCGTGATGGTGGACCTGCGCGGCTTCGGCGCGTCGACCGGCTGCCTCGACTGGGTCGGCCCGGGCGAGCAGGCCGATATCCAGGCGGCAGTCGACTGGGCCGCGAACCAGCCGTGGTCGACGGGCAAGGTGGGCATGTACGGCAAGTCCTACGACGCGGTGACGGGCCTGGTCGGCGCGAACCAGGGCCGGCCCGGCCTCGAGGCCGTCGTGGCGCAGGAGCCGCTCTGGGACATGTACAACTACCTCTTCAGCAACGGCGTCCGTCGCCCCAACTACCTCGGCACCCCGCGGGCCTACAACTCCATTGCAAGCCTGCCCGGGATGCAGGACGACTCGGACCGCTACAAGGCCAACGCCGCCTACGAGAAGAGCCACCCCGAGTGCCTCGCCAACAACCTCAAGGACACCCAGGACCCCGACCGCGCCTCCGACTACTGGCAGGCGCGTGACCTCGCAGCCATGGCCAAGGGCTCGCAGGTCCCGCTCTTCGTGACGCAGGGCTTCATCGAGAACAACACCAAGCCTGAAGACATCGAGCGCTACCTGACCAACCACGCCGGGCCCGAGCGCGGCTGGCTGGGTCAGTGGGAGCACGTCCGTGGCAACGAGACGAACAGCCAGGGCAGGCTGCTCATGGGCCGGGCCGGCTGGTTCGACGAGGTGATGCGCTTCTACGACCTGCACCTCAAGGGCATCAACCCGTCGGTCCAGGACCCGAGCTTCCTCATCGAGGGCAGCGACGGCGTCTGGCGGGCCCAGGACTCGTGGCCCGAGACGAACCGTGAGACGTCGGTCCGCCTGCAGCCCGGCAGCTACGTCGACAACGGCCGGGCCCGCACCGCTGCACCACAAGCAGCTGACTCGGGCGTGTGGGACATGGAGCACGCACCGGACCTGTCGACCGGTCCGCAGGACCACGGCTACGGCCCGAAGCCGCGCACGACCGATGACGGCAAGGGCTTCTACTCGTGGTCCAAGCCGGTCAACAGCGATGTCCGGGTGACGGGCACTCCCCGCGTCTCGTTCACGGCAAGTGGTGAGGGCAACGTCCTCGTCCGCCTCTGGGACGTCGCACCCGACGGCACGGCCGTCATGTTCGACGAGCAGATGTCCCTCGTGCGAGGCGGCGCCGTCGAGTTCGACCTCAAGTCGACCGACTGGACCCTCGCGAAGGGGCACCAGCTCGTCGTCGGGATCGGCACCAACACGACGCGCTCGTGGGCGGACACGCCGTCGAACCAGCGGATCTCGGTGTCGTCGGCGTCACTCGCCCTCCAGCTGCAGAACGTCCGGTGGGACGAGGCAGCGCAGGGTGACCCGTCGCCGTATCTCGCGACCTACCGCAGGAGCTACACGACCTCGTGGGAGGCGACCGCGCCGGGGAGCTTCCCGCTGAACGTCCCCGAGGGTCGGGGCTGATCGGCAGCGAACGACATGGAGGTATGCCGCTCAGCGCGCTGGCGCTCGAACGCCCACTGAGCGGCATACCTCCGTCTGTGAGGGAGCGTGGGCTGCGGCCCTCGACGCCGGCTCGTGCAGGTCAGAAGACGATCGTGCGCCGACCGGACAGGAAGATGCGGCTCTCGGCGTGCGCGCGGACCGCGCTCGAGAGGACGCGGCGCTCGACGTCGCGGCCGATCGCCACGAGCCGCGCCGGGGTCTCGGCATGCGTCACCCGGACGACGTCCTGTTCGATGATCGGCCCCTCGTCGAGGTCGGCGGTCACGTAATGCGCTGACGCTCCAACGAGTTTCACACCTCGGTCGTGCGCCTGGTGGTAGGGCTTGGCGCCCTTGAAGCCGGGCAGGAAGGAGTGGTGGATGTTGATGGCTCGCCCGGCGAGCTGCTCGCAGAGCCAGTCGGAGAGGATCTGCATGTAGCGGGCGAGCACGACGAGCTGGACGTCCTCGGCCTCGACGATCTTCATCAGCTCGGTCTCGGCGTCACGCTTCGTCTCGGCCGTCACCGGGATCAACGTGAACGGCAGGCCGTAGTACTCGACCAGCGCCCGGCAGTCCTCGTGGTTCGACACGACCCCGACGATGTCGATCGGCAGGTCCCCGGACTTCCACCGGTAGAGCAGGTCGAGCAGGCAGTGGTCGAACTTGCTGACGAGGATCATCGTGCGGCACCGCTCCTCGGCGGGCCGCACGGCGAGGTGCTGGTGCTCGACGGCCTCGCTCGAGTCGATCGCGGTGAGCACGGTGGCGACGTCGTCGGACTCGGCGTCGAAGAGCGTCCGCATGAAGAAGAGGTTCGTGTCCTCGTCACTGAACTGCTGGTTCTCGACGATGTTCGCCCCCACCTTGAGCAAGGCGTTCGAGACGGCCGCGACGATGCCGGGGCGGTCGTCACAGGTGAGGGTCATGATGTGCCGGGCCATTGGAGCAGTCTGAACCACGCGGCGCACGCCACCGAAATCGACACGCACGCCGTCTCATGGCACGGGCTGGGTTGTCCACATCCCGGGCATGTCGTCGACGTCGTCCCCATGGGGTTGTCGCGGCGCGGCGGGCGCGAGGCGGGTTTCCTAGCGTCGTCCGTATGCCGCTCAGCCCAGTCCCGCGGCCGCCGCAGCCCTCGCGCGTGGCGGCGATCCTCGGCCGCCGTGGAGAGCCGGGCGCATCAGCGCCGTTCGAGCCCGGAGGATCGGGCGGGCCCATCGACCCCGAGGCGCTCGACGCCCGGCTCCGGAGCGCACGACGGCCCGGGCTCGTCACGGTGCCCGAGCAGCTGCGGCTGGGCCGCCTGGCGGTCTCGACCAGTGCCGTCGTGGCGCTCCTCGCGCTCGTCCTTGCGGTCGGGTGTGCCTTCGTCATCCGCATCCTCTGGGCCGAGCGCACCGCCGTCCCGCAGGCTCTCGAAGCGAAACCTCTCGCGGCGCCGACAGCGGGCGTGACCGTGACCGGCGGGGCGACCGCGCCCGGCAAGGGTCCGACGGCAGGGCCTGGCCCGGGCGCATCCTCGGCCGCCTCGGACGGTGCGGCGGCGCAGGTCGTCGTCCATGTCGTCGGTGAGGTCAGGAAGCCCGGGCTCGTGCGGCTCGCTGCCGGCGCCCGGGTGGCCGATGCCCTGACCGCCGCCGGAGGCGCGACCAAGCGTGCCGACCTCGCCGCGCTCAACCTGGCCCGGCCGGTCTCGGATGGCGAGCAGGTCTACGTGCCGAGGCCCGGTGAGGGTCCTCCTGGCCCCTCTGGCGAGGGCAAGGACGGAGGCACAGGTGCAGTGTCTGGGCAGGGGGCGGCCGGCTCGGGTACCGGCCCGGTGAACCTCAATACAGCAGACCTCGCCGCGCTCGACTCCCTCCCCGGCGTGGGGCCGGTCCTGGCCCAGCGGATCCTCGACTGGCGCGCCGAGCACGGCCGGTTCAGCTCCGTCGAGGAGCTCGGCGAGGTGAGCGGCATCGGCGACAAGTTGCTCGCCCAGCTCAAGCCGAAGGTCACGCTATGAACGGCCCTCGCCTCATCTCGGGTGATCCGCGATCGTCCCGGTCGAGCGGCTCTCTCTGGTCGAGGTGGTCCCTGTGGTGACGACCGTCTCCCCACGCGCCATCGTGAAGCGGGAGCGCCACCTCGACCTCCGGCTACTCCTGCCGGTCCTCGTCGTGTGGCCGCTCGTCGCCTTCGTCGCGCTGCTCGCGCCCGTCGCGGCGGTGGTCCTCGCTGCTGGTGTCGCCGCCTTCGGGGCGGTCCTCGTCCTCGGGCGGTGGCCCCAGCGGCCGGGCCCGTGGCGGCGCCTCCTGGCCCTCACCCTGGCTGCGCTCGCGCTCGCCCTGGCCGCGGTCGGCGGGCACCGCACCCTGCGGACGGTCGGCCCGCTCGAGGAGCTGGCCCGGCAGCGGATCACGGTGACGGTTCGCGGGCAGCTGGCCACCGACGCGCACGAGGTGGTGAGCGGCATACGGGACGAGGCGGGAGCGCGGCCGCGGGTGGTGGTGCGGGTGCTCGCAACCGAGGTGACCGCCCGTGGGGTCGCGACGGCGGTACGGACGCCGTTGCTGGTCATCGCCGACGGCGACTGGGCGGGACTGGAATGGCACGACGAGGTCGTGTTCACCGGACGCTTGGGCGAGGCGGAGCCGGGCGATGACGTCGTGGCCGTGGCCAGCCCCCGTGGACCGCCCGTGCTGGCCGGCCGGGCCGGCGGCCTCTTCGCCCTGGCCGCCTGGGTACGGGAGCGTTTCCGAGCAGCGACCGACCACTTGTCGCCGGAGGCACGCGGCCTGGTGCCCGCCCTCGTCATCGGCGACACCTCCCGTACGCCACCGGACCTGACCGACGCGATGCTCGCCACTGGCCTCAGCCACCTCAGCGCCGTCTCCGGGTCGAACGTGACGCTGGTGCTCGCCGCGGCCATGGGGATGTGCGGCCTGCTCGGGGTGCGGCGCCGCCGACGGCCCTGGGTCGCGCTCGGCGTGCTCGCGGCGTTCGTGGTCCTCGCGAGGCCGGAGCCGAGTGTCGTACGGGCCGCCGTCATGGGCTCGGTGGGACTGCTCGGCCTCTCCACGTCGCGCCGGCAGGCCGGGGTGCCGGCGCTCGCCGCGGCGATCCTCGGGCTCCTCGTCTGGGACCCCTGGCTCGCCCGGTCCTACGGCTTTGCGCTGTCGAGCGTCGCGACGCTGGGGCTGCTCGTCTTCGCCCAGCCGTGGGGGAGGACATTCGCGCGGGGGCTGCCGGGCCGGCTTCGAGGGCTGGGGCCGATCCTCGCGGTTCCCGTCGCCGCACAGGCGGTGTGTGCACCGATCGTCGTCCCGCTGCAGGGCAGTGTCTCGCTCATCGCGGTCGTCGCGAACCTGCTCGCCGCCCCGCTCGTCGCACCGACGACGATCGTCGGGGTCACGGTGGCACTGTTGTCCACGGCCTGGGTGGGAGGCGCCGCGGTCCTCTCGTGGGGAGCTGCCCTCCCCGCGCAAGGCATCGCCTGGGTGGCCCGACGATGTGCCGCAGTGCCGTGGGGCGCCCTCGAGTGGGACAAATCCGCTTGGGGCGCAGTGCTGCTCGCGCTACTCACTGTGGCCGTCATCCTCATC
>DASSTN010000125.1:0-4974 GCA_035707905.1 Intrasporangium sp. | reverse complement strand
GCGTCGATGAAGTCGGCGACCGGCTCGGGGTTGAACGAGGCGTGGCCACCCGCGATGACGATCGGGTCCTCGAGTGCCCGCTCAGCGGCATACAGCGGGATGCCGCCGAGGTCGAGCGCGGTGAGCAGGTTCGTGTAGCCGAGCTCCGTCGAGAACGACACGCCGAGGAGGTCGAAGTCGCCCACCGGCCGGTGCCTGTCGACGGTGAACTGCGGGAGCCCCGCCTCGCGGAGGCGGGCCTCCATGTCGGGCCACACCGCGTAGGTCCGCTCAGCGAGGGCGTCGGGCCGCTCGTTGATGACCTCGTAGAGGATCATGACGCCCTGGTTGGGCAGCCCGACCTCGTACGCGTCGGGGTACATGAGCGCCCACCGGGTCGTCAGTTCCTCCCCCGCGGGTCCGAACCCGCCGACGTGCCAGTCCTTGAGGGTGGAGTTGAGCTCGCCGCCGACGTACTGGATCGGCTTGCTCACCCGCTCCAGCAGCGGCTCGAGGGCATGGAAGATCGACTCACCGGGCATCCGCCCAGTTTAGATGCCGTATGCCGCTCACCTGCCGCCGCTGGCGGGTGGGCGTCCGCGCCCCTCCGGCTTGAAGGCGGCTCAGGCCTCCTCGTACATGGCGTCGAGCTCGTGCCGGTACTTGTCGGTGACCGCCTTGCGACGCAGCTTCATGCTCGGCGTCAGGTCGCCCTCCTCGATGGTGAGGTCGTGGTCGAGGATCGTGAACTTCTTGATCGTCTCCCACCGGTTGAGGTCGGCATTGAGCTCGTCGATCGCGCCCTGGACGAGGGCGTGCACCTCGGGCGAGGTGACGATCTCGGCGTAGGTCCTCCCCGCCATCCCGTTCTCCGCGGCCCACGCCGTGATCGAATCGGGGTCGAGCGTGACGAGGGCGGTCGCGTAGTGGTGGCCTGCGCCGTGGACGACGAACTGGCTGAGGTAGGGGAACATCCCCTTGAACTTCGCCTCGATGGCGGCGGGGGCGACGTACTTGCCCCCGGAGGTCTTGAAGACGTCCTTCTTCCGGTCCGTCACGTAGACGAAGCCGCGCTCGTCGATCCGCCCGATGTCGCCGGTGCGGAACCAACCGTCCTCGGTCAGCACCTCCGCGGTCGCCTCCGGGTTGTTGTGGTAGCCGCGCATGACCCCGGGGCCCTTGATGAGGATCTCGCCGTCCTCGTCGGCGATACGCACCTCGGTCTCCGGGAGGGGCCAGCCCACGGAGCCGAAGACGTAGGCACCGGGCTCGGACCGGTTGACGGTGGTGCCGGACGACGACTCCGTCAGGCCGTAGCCCTCGAGGACGAGCAGCCCGACCGCGCCGAACCACTTGGCGACGTCGGCGCCGAGAGGGGCAGATCCGCTGATCATGAAGCGGACCCGGCCGCCGAAGCGCTCCTGCACCTTGCCCAGGACGAGCCGGGTCGCCAGGGCGTGCTGCAGGGACAGCAGCGGCGACGGCGAGTCACCGCGCTCGCGCACGTCGCGCATCTGCCCGCCGACCCCGAGGGCCCAGTCGATCAGGGCCTTCTTGATGCCGGTCTCCGCGGCGAACATCGTCGCGATCCGGCCGTGCGCCTTCTCGAAGATCCGGGGCGGCCCCGCCATGAAGGTCGGCCTGATGACCGCCATGTTGTCGACGATCTTGTCGATCCGGCCGTCGACCGCGGTGGGGAAGCCGATCTGCAGGGCGGTCGCCACGAGCATCTTGCCGAAGACGTGCGAGAGGGGCAGCCAGAGGAACTGCAGGTCGTCCGGCCCGATCATGCCGCCGGCCTCGATGACCGCGCCCTCGTAGACGACGCTGTCCTGCACGAGGCGCACGCCCTTGGGCCGTCCCGTGGTGCCCGAGGTGTAGATGAGGGTCGCGAGGTGCTCGGACTTGATCTCGTCGATGCGGTCGCTGACGAGGGTCGGGCGAGCCTCGAGGGCCGCGCGGCCGCGGGCCTCCAGGTCGGCGAGGGCCAGGACCCAGCCGTCCTCCGAGCCCTCGGCCGCGGTGCCGCTGAAGGCGACGACATGGCGCACGCCGGGCAGCTCGGCCCGGCGCTCGGCCAGTTTCGCGACCTGGGCGTCGTCCTCGGCGAAGACGATCGAGCTGGCCGAGTCGGTGAGGATGTAGGCAACGTCCTCACCGATCGTCGTCGGATAGACGGTCGTCGTCGCACCGCCGGCGCAGACGATGGCGAGGTCGGCGATGACCCACTCGTACCGGGTCTGCGAGGCCAGCGCGACGCGGTCCTCGAGCCCGATGCCGAGCTCGATGAGTCCGGCCGCGAGGGCCTCGACGAGGTCGTAGGCCTGCGCCCAGGTGACCGTCGTCAGTTCGTTGCTGCCCGGGTCGCGGAAGTACTGGAACGCCGGGTTGTCGGGAGTCGCCTCCACCCGCCGGCGCAGGAGCGCTCCGACGCTCGGGGCACGGCGCTCGAGGACGGACCAGTCGACCTTCTCGTCGGACGCGGCGAGACGGGGCATGACGACACTCCTTCGGGTCGAGGCGGCCCCGGCGCGGGCCCCTTGGTGCGGATGATGCCACGCGCCCTCGCCCGGGTCACCCCCTGGTGCCGGGATGAGACCGCACCGTGACGCGCCGCCCGTCGTGGTCCCTGTCGCGCCGTCCGGCCGAACCGTAGGTCAGGAGGGCACGATGGCGGAGAGGATCTGTCGGCACCGCTCGACGTCCTGGCCCATCTGCTCGGTCAGCGCGTCGACCGAGTCGAACCTCAGCGTCGGGCGCAGCCGCTCGACGAACTCGAAGGAGACCGCCTCACCGTAGAGATCGAGGTCGGTCCGGTCGAGCACATAGGCCTCGACGCGGCGCACGTGACCGTCGAAGGTGGGGTTGGTGCCGATCGAGATCGCGGCAGGGAGCATCCGGTCGGGCTCGTCGGCCGCGAGGTCGCGGCGCACGAGCCAGCCGGCATAGACGCCGTCGGCGGGGACCATGCCCTCATGGTCGTCGCTGAGGTTCGCCGTCGGGAACCCTAGCTCGCGGCCGCGGTGGTCGCCGTGGACGACGGTCCCCGAGATCCGGTGGGGGCGGCCGAGGATCTGCGCGGCATGCGCGACGTTGCCGGCCTCGAGCTCCGAGCGCAGCTGGGTCGAGCTCCAGCGGGCCCCCTCCCCGATGTCCTCGAGCGCGATGACGTCGAAGCCGTACTTCTCGCCGAGCTCCCGCAGCGTCTCGACGTCGCCGGAGTTCTGCACCCCGAACCTCGTGTCCTTGCCGACGACGACGGCACACGCGTGGAGGCCCTCGACGAAGGTGGACCTCACGAACTCCTCCGGCGTCTCCTGCGCGAAGTCACGGGTGAACTCGATGACGAGAGCCGCCTGCAGGCCGACCGCCTCAAGCTCCTCGAGCCGCTGCTCGAGTGAGGTGATCATCGTCGGCGCCCGATCGGGGTAGAGGACCGCGATCGGGTGCGGCTCGAAGGTCACGGCCACCGGGACGGCACCGCGCTCGCTCGCCTCCTTCACGACACGCGTGAGGACGGCGCGGTGCCCACGGTGGACTCCGTCGAAGTTGCCGAGGGTGACGACGGTCGACCCGAGGTCGCCGGGGATGTCGTCGGTTCCGTACCACCGTTGCACGGCGACCACTGTAGTGGTCCGCCCGTGGGGCGCCCGACCACGCGTCAGGTGACGGGAAACACGACCTTGGGCCGCGCGGTGGCCCGGGTCTCGTCGAGGATCGCGACGAGACGGCCGTCGGGATCGATCGCCGCGACGGCGTCGTGACCGCCTGGACCTGCCGCGATCCGCTGCCCGTGGCCGATGCGGATGGCGTCCTCGCTCGTCACCTCGTGCACGGGCAGCTGGGCACGAGCGGCGTCCGCCATGGGGATGAGCGGTATGCCGCTCACCCCGTCGCGCGCCGACCGCTCCGCCAGCTCGTCCAGCCCGATCGCCTGCTCGGCCGTGAACGCCCCGACCCGGGTGCGGCGCAGGGCGGTCAGGTGCGCGCCGACCCCGAGGCTCTGCCCGAGGTCGCGGGCGAGGGCCCGAACGTAGGTGCCGGAAGAGACCTCGACCTCGATGTCCACGTCGACGACGTCGACGGTGCCGGTCGTGGCAGTGACAGGAGTGGTGCGCAGCACGTCGAACCGGTGCACGGTCACCGTGCGGGCCGGGAGGTCCACGTCGTCGCCGGCGCGCACCCGGGCGTAGCTGCGGACGCCACCCACCTTGATGGCGCTGACCGCGCTGGGCACCTGCTCGATCGTGCCCGTGAGCAGGGCCACGGCATGCGGGAGGGCCGCCTCCACGCGCGGCCAGTCGGACACGCCGAGCGCCTCGACGACCTCACCCTCCGCGTCGTCGGTGACCGTCGTCTGCCCGAGCCGGACGGTGGCCGTGTAGGCCTTGTCGCAGCCCACGAGGAAGGTCAGCAGCCTGGTCGCCCGGTCGACGCCCAGGACCAGCACTCCCGTGGCCATCGGGTCGAGGGTGCCGGCGTGGCCCACTCGTCGGGTGCCGGCCAGCCGGCGGACCCTGGCGACGACGTCGTGACTCGTCCAGCCGGCCGGCTTGTCGACGACGAGGAGGCCATCAGGCATCGTCCGCGGCGCCCGGTTCCTCGTCGGCATCCGCATCTGCCGGCTTCTTGTAGGGGTCCGGCTCGCCGGCGTGACGTGCGCCGGCGGCCGCCCGGGCCAGCTCGGCGTCGCGCGCCCGCGTGCGGGCCACGAGGTCCTCCAGGTGCGCGGCCCCCTCTGGGAGGGCGTCCGCGATGAACTCCAGTGAGGGCGTGAGGCGGATGCCGATCTGCTTGCCGACAGCGGAGCGGATCCGGCCCCGGTAGGCCTCGAGCACGTCGGCGGTCGCACGACGGGCCTCGTCGTCGCCGAAGACGGTGTAGAAGACGGAGGCATGCTGCAGGTCGCCGGTGACGCGGGCGTCCGTGATCGTGACGAAGCCGAGCCGTTCGTCCTTCACCCGGTGCTCGAGGTACTCCGCGACGATGACCTTG
>DASSTN010000124.1:0-15859 GCA_035707905.1 Intrasporangium sp. | reverse complement strand
CGGCAGGACCGTCTCCGCGATGTCGACCAGGTGGTCCAGGTCGGCGAGGTCGAGGACCTGCAGGTAGATCCGGTCCGCGCCGACCTTCGCGAACGACTGGATCTTGTCGACCACCTCGTCGGGCGTCCCGGCGAGGCCGTTCGCGCGGAGCTCGACCACCTCGCGCCCGATGGCAGCGGCTCGACGGCGCACCGTAGCCTCGTCCCGCCCCAGGCACACGACCTGCGCGGCGGACAGCGCGAGTGATGAGGGGTCGCGGCCGACCCGCTCGCAAGCGGCCCGGACCCCGGAGAACAACCCAGCCGTGTCGTCACGGGACCGGAAAGCGGCGTTGAACTCAGCGGCATACCGGGCAGCGAGCGCAGGGGTGCGGCGACGGCCGCCCCCGCCGACGATGATCGGGACCCCGCCGTCCTGGACCGGCTTGGCGAGGGCGGGGCAGCCCACGACCGGGTAGTGCGGGCCGTCGTGGGAGTAGAGGGAGCCGCGCGGCGTCGCCCACATCCCGGTGATCACCTCGAGCTGTTCCTCGAGCCGGTCGAACCGCTCGCCCAGGGACGGGAACGGGATCCCGTACGCCCGGTGCTCCTCCTCGAACCACCCGGCTCCGAGCCCGAGCTCGAGGCGGCCGCCGCTCATCTGGTCCACCCCGGCCACCGTGACCGCCAGTGGTCCCGGCAGTCTGAACGTCGCCGACGTGACCAGCGTGCCGAGCCGGATCGTCGACGTCTCCCGGGCGAGGCCGGCGAGGGTCACCCAGGCGTCTGTCGGGCCGGCGCCGCCGTCACCGCCCATGTGCAGGTAGTGGTCGGAGCGGAAGAAACCCCCGAAGCCCAACCGCTCGGCGGCCTGCGCGACGGCGAGCAGGTCGTCGTACGTCGCTCCCTGCTGCGGCTCGGTGAAGATCCGGAGCTCGACCATGCCGCTGCGGCCTCAGTGACCCGCCGGCGGCGCCCAGCGTGCGGTCGACAGGCCCTGCTCCTTGGCGCGCTCGAGCGCCTCGCCGACGATCCGCTCGGCCTCCTCGCGGCCGGCCCAGTCGGAGCCCTCCACGTGCTTGCCGGGCTCGAGGTCCTTGTAGTGCTCGAAGAAGTGCTTGATCTCGTCGCGCTTGAAGTGGTCGAGGTCGGAGACGTCCTGGATCGCGTCCATGCGCGGGTCGGTCGGGACGCAGACCACCTTGTCGTCACCGCCGGCCTCGTCGGTCATCCGGTAGACGCCGATCGGGCGGGCCTCGACGACGACACCGGGGTAGAGCGGCTCGGGGATGATGACGAGCGCGTCGAGCGGGTCGCCGTCCTCGCCGAGGGTCGACTCGATGTAGCCGTAGTCGGTCGGGTAGGCCATCGACGTGAAGAGGAAGCGGTCGAGCCGGATGCGTCCTGTCTCGTGGTCGATCTCGTACTTGTTGCGCTGGCCGCGCGGGACCTCGATCGTGACGTCGAACTCCACCCTCGTGCCTCTCTCCTCCGCCGGTCGCAGGGCCGGCTGCTGTCAGAATGTTCCGGGACAGTCTTGCGCACGCGGCGGCATGACGGAAAAGAAGGCGACGGGGGTGGACGGGTGAAGCGCGCGGTCCGGCGCTCGGTCGTCATCGGGTCGGCCCTCGCCGTGCTGGTCGGGTATGCCGCTCTCGACGCCACCGACCTGGCCCCCGGCTTCCTCACGACCCGTCCGCTCCCGCCGCCCCCGCCGACCGCCACGTCGGGCACCCGCACGCTGCCCCTCGTGCCGCAGCCGACGCCCTCGACCTCCGTCGCGATGCCGCTCAGCTCGCTCGCGGAGGACGGCGCCGCGGCCAGCGCGGCCGGGGTCCAGGAGAAGCTCGCCGACGTCCTCGCGCTGCCCGCTCTCTCGGCCGCCTCGCTCGTGGTCCGCGACGGACAGACCGGGGCCGTGCTGCTCGACGAGCGCGGTGCGACGCCGCAGGTGCCGGCCTCGACGACGAAGCTGCTGTCCGCCGCGGCGATCGGGCAGGTGTTCGGACCGGACGACGTGCTGACCACGAAGGTCGTAGGTGGTTCGAGCCGGGGATCGATCATCCTCGTCGCAGGTGGGGACTCGCTCCTCGCGCCGGACCGTGGCGACCCCGGCGCCGTCGTGGGCCGTGCCGGGCTCGGCGACCTCGCCGGCCAGGTGGCCGACGCGCTCCGCAAGAGCGGGACGACGAAGGTGACGGTCTCGGTCGACCTGTCCTATGCACCGGGGCCGCTCCTCGCGCCGACCTGGTCGGGGTCCTTCCGCCCCGACGGCATCACGGGGGCCGTGGCGATGCTGGGTCGGGCCGACCAGCGGGCGGTCCCGGGGAGGCCGGGGCCGGCCGACCCCGTGACGAGCACGCTCGACGCCTTCGTGGCACAGCTCGGCCAGCACGGGATCACGGCAACGTCGGGTGGCGGCCGGCAGGCCCTCGCGCCGCTCGACGCGACGGTCCTCGGCTCGGTCGAGTCCGCCCCCGTCCTCGACCAGCTCGCACTGGCGCTGACGGAGTCGGACAACGCGCTCATCGAGGTCCTCGCCCGGCAGGCGGCGTTCCGCTCCGGCGCCCCGACCACGTTCCCCGACGTGGGCGCGTGGGCGGTCAAGCGCGTCGCCTCGCTCGGTCTCGACGTCCACGGCGTGACGCTGAGCGACGCGAGCGGGCTGTCGCGGGAGAACCGGGTGACCGCCCTCCTGTTGACCGACCTCCTGGCCAAGGCTTACGACGGACAGCACGCCCAGCTCCGGCTGGCCGTCGAGGGCATGCCGATCGCGGGGCTGACAGGGACGCTGGAGGACCGGTACCTCTCGGGCACCAGCCATGCCGCGGCGGGCCGCGTCCGGGCCAAGACCGGCACGTTGACCGGTGCGAACGCGCTCGCCGGCAGTGTCGTCGACGACAACGGACGGCTCCTCGTCTTCGCAGGGCTCGTGCCCCAGGCCGGCCGTCAGGACGCCCGTGCGGCACTCGACAGCTTCGTCACCGCCCTCGCGTCCTGCGGCTGCCGCGGGTGACCCCGGCGAGACCCGACCAAGCCTGTCGGACTCGCGGGGTATGGTCCCGGGGAACGATGAACCGGCGCGTAGCGTTGGTGCGGTGACTGCCTCGAGCAAGCGGGGTGGCCTCGAGGACGAGACCCAGCACAGACGGGCGAGAGACCCAGCATGAGCGAATCGACCAGGCTGCCGGTGGAAGCCGGCGGAGCGGCATACGTCGACTACGAGTTCGCAAAGCGGACGGGACAGGTCATCACGAAGGCCGGTCCACAGGTCACCTTCGAGGAGGCAGCCGAGATCGTGGCCGACCTGCGCGCCGCCGCGGCGGAGGCGGTCGAGCCGGTCGCCCAGACGTCGGGCATGCGGGCGCCGGACGCCGCACCGCCACCCCTCATCGTCGACCGGGCCGGCTGGATCGCCGCCAACGTCGACTCCTTCGAGGCGATGCTCAACCCGATCGTCGACAAGCTGACGGCGACGCGGAAGGTCAACCTCGGCCCCACGGCCGCAGCGATCGGCAGCAAGGTGACCGGGGCCGAGATCGGCGGACTGCTCGCGTTCCTGTCGAGCAAGATCCTCGGTCAGTACGACCTGGCGCCGGGTGGCACCCCGCGGCTGCTCCTCGTCGCCCCGAACATCGTCCAGGTCGAGCGGCAGCTCGACGTCGACTCGCACGACTTCCGCCGCTGGGTCGCGATGCACGAGGAGACACACCGGGTCCAGTTCACCGCCGTGCCCTGGCTGCGGGAGCACATGATCAACCAGACGCAGCAGCTCGCCGTCGACCTCGCGCCCACACCCGAGGACATCGGCAACCGCCTCCAGCAGCTGGCCTCCCGGCTGCCTGAGGTGATCCGCTCGGGCGAGGGGCTCGGCCAGCTCTTCGCCACCCCCGAGCAGAAGGAGAAGATCGCCGACCTCACGGCCATCATGTCGCTCCTCGAAGGACACGCCGACGTCGTCATGGACGACGTCGGGCCCCGCGTGATCCCCACTGTCGCGGAGATCCGGGCGAAGTTCGACCGGCGCCGGATGAGCTCCGTCGGCATCGACCGGCTGCTGCGGAAGCTCCTCGGCCTCGAGGCCAAGCTGCGGCAGTACCGCGACGGCGCCGGCTTCGTGCGCGCCGTCATGGACGCCGTCGGTCGCGACGGGCTGTCCGAGGTGTGGGCCTCGCCAGAGACCCTGCCACGGGCCCACGAGATCCTCGACCCCGCCGCCTGGGTGCGGCGCGTGCACGGCTGAGGCGGCGGCGTGACCGGACCTGATCCCGCGGTCGCCGCGGCGCGGCTTGCCGTGCGCGAACACCTCAAGGACATCCCGGAGGGCTCCCTCGTCATCGCCGCCGTCTCGGGCGGGACCGACTCGATGGCGCTCGCCGCGGCGCTGGGCTTCGAGGCGCCCCGCAGCGGCATGCGGGGCGGCGCCGTCATCGTCGACCACCAGCTGCAGGACGAGTCCAGCATCGTCGCGCACCGGGCGGCAGCGACGTGCCGCCAGCTGGGCCTGGCGCCGGTCGAGGTGGTGGAGGCGGACGTCCCGACGACGGGTGCCGGCCCCGAGGCCGATGCCCGCACCGCTCGTTATGCCGTGCTCGAGTCCACCGCCGACCGGCTGGGCGCCGCCCTCATCCTCGTCGGCCACACCCGGGACGACCAAGCCGAGCAGGTGCTGCTCGGCCTCGCCCGTGGCTCCGGGGCCCGGTCGCTCTCCGGCATGCCGGTGCGTCGCGGCCGGGTGGTCCGGCCGTTCCTCGCGCTGCCGCGTGCGACCACCCGGGCCGTCTGCACCGCCCACGGGATCGAGCCCTGGGAGGACCCGCACAACGGGGACGAGTCGTTCCGCCGGGTCCGCGCACGCAAGGTGCTCGAGATCCTCGAGGCCGAGCTCGGCCCGGGGTTCGGTGCCGCCCTGGCGCGCTCCGCCGACCTGCTCCGTGAGGACGCCGACCACCTCGAGGAGCTCGCCCGCCGGGCCCGGGCCGAGCTGCCCAACGCACCCGGCCAGCCCGGTGTCGACCTCGACGCGCTCGCCGCGTTGCCCCGCGCCATCCGGACCCGGGTCTGGCGGATCCTCGCCTCCGAGGCAGGCGCTCCGATAGCGGATGTCTCGGCAGCGCACGTCGAGTCCCTCGACGCGCTGCTCACGTCGTGGCACGGCCAGGGCCCACTTCACGTGCCCGGGGGGATCGCGGTGGCCCGCGACGACAGCGCCATCCGGTTCAGCGTCATCTCCGCCTCGGACCGCTGACCGACCGCCCAGTTCTGGGCGGGCCCTTGCTGCCCTCGGGTCCACGAGGACGGCCACGCCTGCCCACACCCGCACGCCGGCAGGAGGACTGTCCCGGGCGGAGGTGCCGATCCGGTTGAATGGGGTCGGTTCGCCCACCCCGACACACCGAGGAGCCGTTAGTGGACAGCGAGCACATGGGAGACGACCTGGCTAAGGTCCTCCTCACCGAGGAGCAGATCCAGGCCCGGCTCGGAGAGCTGGCCGAGCAGATCTGGCAGGACTACGAGGGCAAGGACCTGCTCCTCGTCGGGGTCCTCAAGGGGGCCGTCGTCGTCATGGCCGACCTCATGCGCGCACTGCCGGGGACCGCGCCCATGGACTGGATGGCGGTCTCGTCCTACGGCTCGGGGACGAAGAGCTCCGGTGTCGTGCGCATCCTCAAGGACCTCGACATGGACATCACCGGCAAGGACGTGCTCATCGTCGAGGACATCATCGACTCCGGCCTGACCCTGTCGTGGATCCGGTCCAACCTCGAGTCCCGCAAGCCGGCCTCCGTCGAGATCTGCACGCTGCTGCGCAAGCCTGACGTCGTCAAGGTCGACATCCCGGTCAAGTACGTCGGCTTCGACATCCCCAACGAGTTCGTCGTCGGGTACGGGCTGGACTACGCGGAGCGCTACCGCAACCTGCGGTGCGTCGGCACTCTCGCGCCGCACGTCTACGCCTGAGAGGCTGACCGACATCACTGCCGGTGGGCGAACGCACCGGCACACCACTGACCTCGCCGCCGAACGCGGCGTTCGGGAGGGGGAGCCGTCATGACGTTCTCGATCGTGGCCCGGGTCGGTGACGCCTATGGTGTCGCCGTCGCCAGCAAGTTCCTCGCCGTCGGCGCGGTCGTGCCCGGGGCCCGGCAGGGTGTCGGTGCCGTCGCGACGCAGTCCTTCGCCCGCGTCGCCTACATCGACGAGCTGCTCGAGCGCCTCGCTGCCGGTGACACCGCCGAGACCGCCCTCACGACGACGACCGCCGCGGACGAGGGCCGTGACGAGCGCCAGCTCGGCGTCGTGGGCGCCTCCAGCGCCGCGACCTGGACCGGCCCCGGCTGCCTGCCGTGGTGTGGCGGGGTCGCCCGCGAGTCGGGGGCGGGCGCCTACGCGATCCAGGGCAACATCCTCACCGGGCCCGAGGTCGTCGCGGAGATGGAGCGCGCCTGGCTCGCCTCGGAGGACGCGCCCTTCGCGCGCCGCCTCCTCGCCGCGCTCGCAGCCGGTGACATGGCCGGAGGCGACTCACGTGGCCGGCAGAGCGCCGCCCTGTATGCCGTGCAGCCCGGCGCCGACTACGACAGCTCGGGGGTGCTCGTCGACCTGCGCGTCGACGACCACACCGACCCGGTGGGCGAGGTCGGCCGGCTCCTCGGCGAGTGGGAGATGGTCTTCGGCCACGCCGAGCACGTCCTGCCCCTGGAGGGGGACCTGGCCGAGGAGGTCCGTGGCCGGCTGGCTCGGCTCGGGCACACGAACGAGGACGTCTCGACGGCGCTCGCCGACTGGGCCGGGATCGTCAACTACGAGTCCCGGCTCTCCCCGGAGGGGATCGACACCCGGGTCCTCGACGCCCTCCGCGCCGCGACCGCGGAGGGCTGACCCGGCCGGCCCCGGCTGGGCGGCAGACCCGGCCCGCGGCGCGAGCGCGGCTGAGCGGCATACTGGCTGGTCCCGGGGGTACCGACAAGTCAGGTTGGACCTCGGCTGGCTGGGCATCAGCAAGCCGGATACGGAACACTGAAGCCTGCCCAGACGTTGACCGATCAGCCATCACCGCCGGACGAGCAGGAGGACCGGGGCGCCGCCCCGCAGATTCATGGACGCAAAGCGCATTCTTCGCACCCCGATGGTGTGGATCCTGCTCCTCATCGGCGCACTGGTCTTCGGCCTGATGTTCTCCGACTCCGGTGCCCCGCGGATCGACACCTCCGAGGCGATGAAGCAGATCGCGGCGGGCAACGTCGAGTCGGCCAAGCTCATCAACAACGAGAAGATGGAGCTGACGTTCAAGGCTCCGTACTCGTCGCCGGACGGCACGGTCAAGGACGCGAAGTCCGTCTACGCCTACTACGTCGATGCCCGTGGCGGCCAGGTCGTCGACGCGATCGAGAAGGCCAACCCGCCGAAGGGCTACACCGACGAGATCGACCAGCCGAGCTGGCTCGGCTCGATGCTCTACTCGGTCCTGCCGATCATCATCATCCTCGGCCTCTTCTGGTTCCTGATGGGCCAGATGCAGGGCGGCGGGTCGAGAGTCATGCAGTTCGGCAAGTCCCGGGCGAAGCTCGCCACCAAGGACATGCCGAAGGTCACCTTCGCCGACGTCGCGGGTGTCGACGAGGCCATCGAGGAGCTCCACGAGATCAAGGAGTTCCTCCAGGAGCCGGCCAAGTTCCTCGCCGTCGGCGCGAAGATCCCCAAGGGCGTCCTGCTCTACGGCCCGCCCGGCACCGGCAAGACCCTCCTCGCCCGCGCAGTCGCCGGTGAGGCCGGCGTCCCGTTCTACTCGATCTCCGGCTCCGACTTCGTCGAGATGTTCGTCGGTGTCGGCGCGAGCCGGGTCCGCGACCTCTTCGAGCAGGCCAAGGCCAACGCCCCCGCCATCGTCTTCGTCGACGAGATCGACGCGGTCGGCCGGCACCGTGGCGCCGGCCTCGGCGGTGGCCACGACGAGCGCGAGCAGACGCTCAACCAGCTGCTCGTCGAGATGGACGGCTTCGACGTCAAGACCAACGTCATCCTCATCGCCGCGACGAACCGGCCCGACATCCTCGACCCGGCGCTGCTGCGTCCCGGCCGCTTCGACCGGCAGATCGCCGTCGAGGCCCCCGACATGATCGGCCGGCACCGCATCCTCGAGGTGCACGCCAAGGGCAAGCCGATGGCCCCCGACGTCGACCTGCTCGCCGTCGCCCGTCGCACGCCGGGCTTCACCGGTGCCGACCTCGCCAACGTCCTCAACGAGGCCGCGCTGCTGACCGCCCGCAGCGACAAGCGGGTGATCGACAACCGCGCACTCGACGAGGCGATCGACCGGGTGATCGCCGGGCCGCAGAAGCGGACCCGCATCATGTCGGCCAAGGAGCGCAAGATCACCGCGTACCACGAGGGTGGGCACGCCCTCGTCGCCGCGTCGCTCAACCACACCGACCCGGTCACCAAGATCACGATCCTGCCGCGCGGCCGGGCCCTCGGCTACACGATGGTCATGCCCGTCGACGACAAGTACTCGACCACCCGCAACGAGATCCTCGACCAGCTCGCCTACGCCCTCGGTGGCCGGGTCGCCGAGGAGATCGTCTTCCACGAGCCGACGACCGGTGCCTCGAACGACATCGAGAAGGCCACCGGGATGGCCCGCAAGATGATCACCGAGTACGGCATGTCGGAGCGGATCGGCGCGATCAAGCTCGGGCAGAGCAACGGTGAGGTGTTCCTCGGCCGCGACATGGGCCACCAGCGCGACTACTCCGAGGAGATCGCGGGCGTCGTCGACGAGGAGGTCAAGAAGCTCATCGAGTCGGCGCACGACGAGGCCTACACCGCGCTCAACCAGAACCGCGACATCCTCGACCACCTCGTCCTGCAGCTGCTCGAGCGCGAGACGCTGAACCAGGCCGAGCTCGCCGAGGTGTTCCAGAACGTCGTCAAGCTGCCCCAGCGCCCCACCTGGCTCTCGTCGCAGACCCGCCAGCCGAGCACGATCCCGCCGGTGCTCACCCCTGCGGAGCTCGCGGCGAAGCAGAACGGCCACCTCCCGCCGCCGGTCCCGCCGGACAAGCAGCTCGAGGAGGAGATCGACGAGGCCGCAGCGGTCGGTGCGCACCCGCTCGCCGACGAGCACCCGCCGGCCGAGGTCGTCGAGGTGCCGGAGGACCACCGTGTCGATCCCGGCGAGAAGGGCTGACGGTGGCGGTCGACGAGGCGCGGGCCGCGAAGGCGGTGCGCGAGCTGCTCATCGCGGTAGGGGAGGACCCCGACCGCGAAGGTCTGCGCGACACGCCTGAGCGGGTCGCACGCTCCTACGCCGAGATCTTCGCCGGGCTCGACATGGAGGCCGCGGACGTCCTCGACAAGACGTTCAACATCGACCACGAGGAGCTCGTGATCGTCCGCGACATCGAGCTCTACTCGACCTGCGAGCACCACCTCGTGCCGTTCCACGGGGTCGCGCACGTCGGCTACATCCCTGACCTCAACGGGCGCGTCACCGGCCTGTCGAAGCTCGCCCGCCTCGTCGAGGTCTATGCACGGCGCCCCCAGGTCCAGGAGCGGCTCACCTCCCAAATCGCCGATGCCCTCGTCAAGCACCTCGGCGTGCAGGGCGTCATCGTCGTCATCCAGGCGGAGCACCTGTGCATGTCGATGCGCGGCATCCGGAAGCCGGGCGCCTCGACGATCACCTCCGCGGTCCGGGGCCAGCTGCGCGATCCCGCCACTCGAGCAGAGGCCATGGCGCTGATGCTCGAGGGCAACAAGTGAGCCGCGACAAACAGCTGAGCGACACCCGCTCGCCGCTCACCGAGGCGCTCGGCCGGGTGCGTCCGGTCTCGACGCACATGCCGCGGATCGTCGGGACCGTCGTCTATGCCGTCGCGATCCTCAACGTCGCGAGCGGGCTCACGCATGGGTTCCGTGGCCGGGCGCACTGGCTGGGCACGCTGATGCCGTGGGGGGTCGGCAACCTGGCCGCGGCCGGCATGGTCGTCTTCGGCATCCTCCTCGCGCTCCTCGGGCACGGCCTCAAGCGTCGCAAGCTTCGCGCCTGGCGGGCGGCCGTCCCGCTCACCATCGCCGCCACGGTGCTCGACGCGGTGCACTCGCGGCTCGGCATCGCGATCGCCTCGGGCCTGTTGCTCTACCTGCTGCTCCGGCACCGCGACGAGTTCTACGCCGCCGGCGACCCGACGACCCGGTGGCGGGCCCTCTGGACCGGCGTCGGCCTGTTCGTCGGCAGCACGCTCATCGGTCTCGGCATGCTCTCCTGGTACGACCGGGAGGTCATCGGTGGATGGCCGGGCATCTGGCTCGCGCTCCAGCAGGTGTGGCTCGGCATGATCGGGGTCTCCGGCGACCTCGCCTTCCGCCAGGGGCGGTTCGAGGACTTCATCTCGGACGTCCTGCTCGGCCTCGGGGTCGTCACCGTCCTCGTGCCCATCGTGCTCGCGCTCCGCTCTCCGAGCCCCCTGCCCCACCTGTCGCAGGAGGACGAGGCGGCCCTCCGGGAGATGCTCCCTGCGGCTCCCGACTCGCTGGGCTACTTCAACCTGCGGCGCGACAAGAGCGTGCTGTGGTCCGACTCGCGCAAGGCGGCGGTCGCCTACCGGGTCGTCGGCGGCGTGATGCTCGCGAGCGGCGACCCGATCGGCGACCCCGAGGCCTGGCCGGGGGCGATGACGAACTTCCTGCTCGAGGCCGACCGGCATGCCTGGGTCCCGGCCGCCCTCGGCTGCTCCGAGCGCGCCGGTCGGGCCTGGCAGAGGGTGACAGACTTCGCCGCAGTGGAGCTCGGGGACGAGGCCGTCGTCGACATCGAGACGTTCTCCCTGTCCGGTCGCTCGATGCGCAACGTGCGACAGATGGTGAGCCGGGTGCGCCGCGCCGGCTACGAGACCCGGATCCTCCGGGTCCGTGACATGACGCCCACCGCCCGGGGCGAGCTGCTCCGCGACGCCGAGGCCTGGCGCGGCAGTGAGACCGAGCGGGGCTTCTCCATGGCCCTCGGGAGGGTCGCCGACCCCCGGGACCCGGACGCGCTCATCGTCCTGGCCGTCCACGAGGGGGTCGTGCGCGGCTTCCTCCAGTTCGTCCCATGGGGAAGCGACGGCATCTCCCTCGACCTCATGCGCCGTGACCGGAACGCCGAGCCCGGGATCAACGAGCTGCTCATCGTCTCCGTCCTCGAGGCCGCCCGCGACCTCGGCATCCATCGCGTCTCGCTCAACTTCGCCGCCTTCCGGAGCGTCTTCGAGCGCGCGGAGCGCCTCGGCGCGGGCCCCGTCACCCGGTTCATGCGCCGGCTCCTCGGCCTCGGCTCGCGGTGGTTCCAGCTCGAGTCGCTCTACCGCTTCAACAGCAAGTTCCACCCACGCTGGATCGGCCGCTTCCTCGTCTACCCGTCCGGCACCCTGCCCCGGGTCGCGCTCGCCGCGCTCCGCGCCGAGGCCTTCGTGACGCGGCCCTCGCTGCCCCGGCTGCTTGCGCGGAAGGATGCGTGAGCCCAGTGGCAGGATGGTCCTCATGACCGCGGCCGACCTGCTTGCCGAACGCGACCGGACGCTGGTCATGGGCGTCGTCAACGTCACGCCCGACTCGTTCTCCGACGGCGGTGAGTGGTTCGAGCCGGAGGCCGCGATCCGGCACGGACGGGACGTCCTGGCCGCGGGCGCGGACATCATCGACGTCGGCGGCGAGTCCACCCGACCCGGCGCCGACCGTCCGTCCGTGGCCGAGGAGCTCCGGCGGGTCGTCCCCGTCATCACGGAGCTCGCCGCCCAGGGTGCGGTCATCTCCGTCGACACGATGCGCGCGGAGGTGGCCGAGGCGGCCGTCGCCGCCGGGGCGGCCATCGTCAACGACGTCTCGGGTGGGCATGCAGACCCCGACATGGTGCCCTACGTGGCCGGCGCGCAGCTGCCCTATATCGCGATGCACTGGCGCGGGCACAGCGCCGAGATGTACGCACGCGCCGTCTACGACGACGTCGTCGAGGAGGTATGCCGTGAGCTTGCCTCTCGCCGTGACGAGCTGTTGGGCGCCGGGCTGGCGGACGAGCTGCTCGTCCTCGACCCGGGGCTCGGTTTCGCCAAGACGGCCGAGCACAACTGGGCGCTCCTCGCGGCTCTGCCCCGGCTGCACGACCTCGGGCACCCGATCCTGCTCGGTGCCTCCCGCAAGGCGTTCCTCGGCCGTGTCGGACGGGCTCCCGGCGAGCCGCCCCGCCCGCCGACGGACCGCGACCTCGAGACCGCGGCCACCTCCGTCATGGCCGCGATGGCCGGCCTCTGGTGCGTCCGGGTCCATGACGTCAGCCGCACCGTCCGGGCGCTGGCGGTCGTCGAGGCGGCGCAGGCACACGCTCCCGTCGAGGAGGGGGCTTGGTGACGGACCGGATTGTCCTGCAAGGCGTCTCGGCTCGCGGCTTCCATGGTGTCCTCGACTTCGAGAAGCGTGACGGCCAGACCTTCGTCGTCGACGTGACCTTGGAGCTCGACCTGTCCGAGGCCGGTCGCAGTGACGACCTCGCGGCGACGGTCAGCTATGCCGACGTCGCCGACCACGTGGTGGCCCGCATCACTGGCCCGTCCTTCGACCTCATCGAGCGCCTCGCCGAGGTCATCGCCGCCGACGCGCTGCGCCGGGACCGGGTCGCTGCGGTCGAGGTCGCCGTGCACAAGCCGGAGGCGCCGGTCGGGCAGCCGTTCACCGACGTGCAGGTGCGGGTCCGTCGCGGCGGTGTCCCCGTCGTCGTCTCGCTCGGCTCCAACCTCGGGGACCGCGGACAGACGCTGCGCAGCGCCGTCGCCGAGCTGCGCACCCGCCGTGGACTCACCGTGGTGGCGGTGTCACCCGTCGTCGAGACGGACCCCGTCGGAGGGCCGCCGGACCAGCCGCCCTATCTCAATGCCGTGGCGCTCGTCCGCACCGACCTCGACCCTGAGGAGCTGCTCCGGGTCCTGCACGAGGTCGAGGCGGACCATGGCCGCACTCGTGAGATCCGTTGGGGTGCCAGGACGCTCGACCTGGACTTGGTGCAGTATGGCCGGCCTGGCTCGGACTCGGAGGTGTGCAGTGAGACCCCCGAGCTGACCCTGCCCCATCCCCGGGCGGCTGAGCGGGCCTTCGTCCTCGTCCCGTGGGACCTCGCAGACCCCGCGGCGCGGTTGCGCGTCGGAAAGGGCGCGAGCGGCATACGGTCGGTTGCAGAGCTGCTCTCCGGGCTGGACCGGTCCGGGGTGCGCCCCGGACCGGTGTGGGAGGACGCATGAGGCCACGCGAGGGACTGCGGGTCACGACACTCGTCATCGTGGCACTCGTCGCGCTCATCGTCGGCTGGGCGGGGATGAAGTGGTGGCTCTCCAGCGGCCACTACGTGCCAGACCCCGGATGGGTGGGCCTCGTCGTGATGGCCTTCCTCGGCGGAGGCGTCCTCGTCGCGGGGGCGCAGGTCAAACAGGTGCGCGACGGCCGGAGCCTCACCTCCATGAGCCCGATGCGCGCGGCGCGGACGCTCGTGCTCGGGCAGGCCGCGGCGCTGACCGGTGCCGCGCTGACCGGCTGGTACGCCTCCAACGCGTTGTTGCTGCTGCCCGACATCGACGTGGAGTCCCAGCTGGCTCGGCTCTGGCCGCTGCTCGCCCACATCGCCGTCGCCGTCCTGCTGGCGGTCGCCGGCATGGTGGCCCAGTCGATGTGCCGGATCAAGCCACCGAAGCGCAAGGACGACGACGAGGACGACGAGGACTGGGGCTGACCCTCCGTATCGCTGTCACCGGCTCCAGTCGCGCTGCCGCAGCTCAGCGGCGCGTGGAGCTGGTGGCGGTACTGCGGTGCGTTGTGCCGGCAGTGGCGGTCGTCGTGGGTGTCGGGATCCGTGGCCCCTCGTCCAGGCTCTGGTTGGTCGCGCTCGGCCACGGCGGCGGGATGGTGTCGACGGTGTCCTCGTCGGAGCACGCGGCGGCGCCCCACACCACGGCGGTGATGAGCACGACCCCGGTGGCGCGGAGGACACGGGCGCGCGAGGGCCCGGTGAGCGGCATACGGGCTCTCATTTGTCGATGTCCCCGACGACGAAGAACATCGACCCGAGGATCGCGACCATGTCGGCGATGAGCTGGCCCGGCAGCATCTCCGCCAGGACGGAGACGTTGTTGAAGGACGCCGAGCGCAGCTTGAGCCGCCACGGGGTCTTGTCGCCGCGCGAGACGAGGTAGTAGCCGTTGAAGCCGAGCGGGTTCTCGGTGGCGCAGTAGATCTGCCCCTCGGGGACCTTGAGGACCTTCGGCAGCTTGACGTTGATCGGCCCGCGGGGGAGGGCGGCGAGGCGCTCGACGCAGGCGTCGGCGAGGTCGAGGCTCACCCGGGTCTGCTCGAGCAGCACCTCGAGGCGGGCGAGGCAGTCGCCGGCGTCGCGCGTCACGACCCGGCCGGGTCCACCGGGGGCGAAGAGGTCGGCGTAGCCGAGGTACGGCGTGTCGCGGCGCAGGTCGACGTCGACGCCGCTGGCCCGCGCGATCGGCCCCGAGACGCCGTGTGCCAGGGCCAGGCTGCGGGGCAGCACGCCCACGCTCCGGGTGCGGGCCTCGAGGATCTCGTTGCCGACGAGGAGCCGCTCGAGGTCCGGCAGCCGGCGGCGCACGGCCGTGACGGCCTCGGTGACGCGGCCGAGCCACCCGGCCGGCAGGTCCTCCTTGAGGCCGCCGACCCGGTTGAACATGTAGTGCATCCGGCCGCCGGAGGCCTCCTCCATGACCGCTTGCAGCTCCTCGCGCTCCCGGAACGCGTAGAAGACCGGGGTGATGGCACCGAGCTCGAGGGGATAGGAGCCGAGGAACATCAGGTGGTTGAGGACGCGGTTGAGCTCGGCGAGGAGGGTGCGGGCCCAGACCGCGCGCTCCGGGACCTCCATGCCGAGCATGTCCTCCACCGCCAGCACGACACCGAGCTCGTTGGCGAAGGCCGAGAGCCAGTCGTGACGGTTCGCCAGGACGACGATCTGCCGGTAGTCGCGCACCTCGAACAGCTTCTCCGCGCCACGGTGCATGTAGCCGATGATCGGCTCGGCGCTGACGATGCGCTCGCCGTCGACCACGATCCGCAGGCGCAGGACGCCGTGCGTCGCCGGGTGCTGCGGACCGATGTTGAGCACCATGTCGGCGGTCGCGAGCCCGCCCGCGCCGACACCGACGGTCAGCTCACGTCCCGACGTGGTCGCCTCGGTCATGGGTCGAGTATGCCGCTCAGCCCCGCCCGGCCGCGTGGCGGCGCCGCGAACCGATCCAGATCGCCGCACCGACGAGGAGGATCACGACGGCCCCGGTGATGACGAGCATGACCGGGACGAAGGATGGCTGCTGCCCGGACGAGGCTTCCGGCGAGTCCTGCTGCTGAGCGGGGGCCGGTGCCGCCTGCGTCGCGGTGGACCCGTCGAGGCCGAGGGTCGCGTGGAACGAGAAGGTGCCGGAGATCGGGTGGCCGTCGGACGAGGTGGCCCGGTAGGTCACGACGTAGTCACCGGCCGGCGCCTGAGGGGCCAGCTGCTGGTGCACGACCGGGCCGTCGATCGTCGGACCGCCCTGGCCGACGTTGCCGCTCGGGCCCTTGACGAGGACCTGCGTGCCGACGGGCAGCACGTCATCGGAGAAGGTCAGCGTCACGGTCCCGGGCAGCCGGTCGACGGTCGACCCGTTCGCCGGGGACGTCGACTCCAGGACGTCGTGGGCACTCGCCACCGGGGCGCCGACGAGCGCGAATCCGACTGCGAGCAGGACCAGGAGGACGAACCGACGCATGGCCTCAGGGTACGTCGGGGGCCTCGACCCGCTGCACGCTCCACCAGAAGGCCCCGAACCCGCTCCGGTCCAGCAGACGCGCCTCGA
>DASSTN010000123.1:0-5905 GCA_035707905.1 Intrasporangium sp. | reverse complement strand
TGGCTCGGTCGTCGTGGTGACGGGCGGCTCGGTCGTCGTGGTGACGGGCGGCTCGGTCGTCGTGGTGACGGGCGGCTCGGTCGTCGTGGTGACGGGCGGCTCGGTCGTCGTGGTCACGGGCGGCTCGGTCGTCGTGGTCACGGGCGGCTCGGTGGTCGTCCGGTCATCCGTCGGCTGCGTCGTAGTCGTCGTCGGCTCAGGCCCAGCCAGGCATTGAGCGTCGCTGGGTTGCGGCCCGCCGATCTGGATCACATAGGAGCGCTGCTGGTTGTCACCGAACGAAGAGCCAATGGTGACGTCGTTGAAGTCCTTGGCGATGGTGTTCCAGGCGACGTCGGTGACGTGCGAGTACCGCTCGTTGCCAGGCGCGCCGACGTACTTGCAGACCCAGACCTTGGTGTTGTTGTCCGAGGCCGCCTGCGCGGGGAGCGCCCCGGCAAGAGCGAAGCCGACACCGCCGACGGCGAGCGTGCAGCCCGCGGTCACCCGGACAGCCCGTCGCGAAATGGTTATGGACGTGCGTGTAGACATGGTTCCACCCCTGGACCCCCGCATGCGTGTAGGCATGCGAAATAGACGCACCTGTTTGGTGCGATTCCCCTCGCGCTTCCCCCGAAGCGCCTTCCCCCAGGCACTTCCCCCGAAGCACCTGTATGACGCGACATTAGCGCAGAACTACCGTCGGTAAGGACAACTTGGGAGGGAATGTCCGACGAATCACCAGAAAGGCCCCGACCTTGCGGTCGGGGGCCCCGGGGCCGGACCGTCTGCCGACCGTCGAGAAGGTTGCGCAGGCTCAGCCTTCGCGGCCCTCCACGGCCGGCTCGAGCGGGGAGGCGTCGGCTGACCCGGTCAGGGCGACGACCTCCTCCCAGTCAGGCCCATCGAGCTCGATGGCCGCAGCCGGGAAGAGGCCGTTGTCCTCCTTGTCCATGTGCTCTCGCAGCGCGTCGATGAACTCGTCGATGACGTCGAAGTCGCCGCCGCGGATCTCGGCGGCCATGGCCTCGAGCCCGGTGTGCTCGGCACACAGTCCGTCGACGTGCTGGGTGAACTCCGGGTTGCGGCGCAACACGGTGAACAGGCCCCGCTCCTCGGCGTGGGTGTGCGGGTGGAGCAGCGCGTCGAGCTGCTCGAGTGCCTTCGCAACCGCCGCGGGATCGCCGGAGCTTCGGGCCCGGTGGAGGTCTCCCGTGAAGTTCACGAGGTCCTCGTGCTCGGTCATGAACCGGCCGACGGTCCGGATCTCACGGCATCCGCAGTAGTTGCACACGGAAGGCTGCGTTCCCTGGTCAATCGCGACGAGTCAGCCGGAGCGTCCACTTCTCGGGACCCTCCTCGAGGTAGGCGACGTCGATCGTGCCGAACCGGTCCTGCAGCTGGCCGAGGAGCGGGAGCGGGTTGTGGGGCGCGATGAGGTCCATCGACCCGCCGACGGGGATCGCGGCGAAGGCGCCGAACACGCTCGCGTGCCGGATCGCGTGCGGGATGGTCCGGGCATCGAGAGCCGGCACCCCCTCGTCGCTGCAGCCGCAGCCGCAGGAGTGCTGCTTGGCCTCGGTCAGCGGGATCTCTGCATGGGTGGACACTGGGACTCCTAGGGTGAGGTGCGGGGTGACCGGCTTTGTCATCCGGTGGATCATTTTATACGGTGGTGCATGTGAAAAATACCGAGGGCTGGGGCCCGATGCCAACTCGGGACGGCGCCGCCGACCTCGTCGCAGGCCTGTCCCCCCAGCGCCGCCGCGTGTTCGACGCCCTGGACGCCGCGCCGCGCCCGATCGCAGTGCTGGCGGAGGCCCTGGGACTGCACGTCAACACCGTGCGCGAGCACCTCGACGGCCTGGTCGCCAGCGGCCTCGCGCTCCGTTCCCAGCTCGCACCCAAGGGCCGTGGCCGGCCGGGGTGGGGGTATGCCGTCCGCCCCGGTGCCACTTCGCCCGCCGTCGGTGAGTACGCCACTCTCGCAAGCGTTCTCGCGGACCACGTTGCCTCTCAGGGTGGCGACGTGCGTGGCGACATGCGTCGCCTCGGCCGGGGCTGGGGCGAGGCGCTCCTCTCGGGACGGGCCCCCAAGGCTGATCCCGAAGACGCGGAGCGGGAGGTCGTCTCGCTCCTCGGCGACCTCGGATTCGACCCGGACGGCACGCCGGACTGCCTCCGGCTGCGCCAGTGCCCCATGCTCGCCGTCGCCCGAGAGCGCCCCGACGTCGTGTGCAGCGTGCACCACGGCCTGGTGGAGGGAGCGCTCGAGGCTGCGGGCGGCGACGCCAATGCGGTGCGGCTCGAGGCCTTCGCCGAGATCGGCTCCTGCCGGCTCCGTCTGCACTGATGGGATTGGGCAGACTGGCACTCGTGGCCCACCGATCCGTTGCCGAGCACCGCGCCGCCCTCCGGCATGTCGTCGGGCGCGGCGGCGCCGAGCGGCTCGCCCTCGACCGGCACGCGGTGGGACGGCGCCTCGCGGGGGACCTGTTCGCCGCCGACGACCTCCCGCGCTTCGACAGCAGCGCGATGGACGGGTATGCCGTCCACCCAGCTCGCGCTGACCAGCGGGTCCTCGACGTGGTGGGAGACGTGGCTGCAGGGGCCGCCGCCGAGTTCGAAGTGGGACCCGGCAAGGCGGCCCGGATCATGACCGGGGCGCGTGTGCCCACGGGCTCTCTGGCGGTGGTGGCGGTCGAGCGGACCGACGCTGCCCCGACTGGACCGGTCCCCGGCAAGGTGACCATCGACGGCGACGTCCTCACCGGCCAGCACATCCGTCGCCGAGGAGAGGACCTGGCCAGGGGCGACGTCATCGCCCCGGCGGGAAGCCTCGTCGACCCCGCCCTGCTCGCCCTCGCGCGGTCCGCCGGCTGCACGGCGGTGACCGTCCATGCCCTGACCCGGATCGCCGTCGTCGCGACGGGGGCCGAGCTCGCCGCTCCGGGCCAGGTGCCTGGAGCCGGCGAGATCCATGAGTCCAACTCCGAGATGATCGCCGCTCTCGCGGAAGCGGCCGACTGCGTCGTCACCCGCGTCGAGACGTGCACCGACGACCCGGACGAGCTGCTCGGGCTCCTCCACGCCCTGGACGCCGCCCCGGACGTCGACCTCGTCGTGACCACCGGTGGTGTCAGCCAGGGCGCCCACGAGGTCGTGCGCCAGGTCGGTGAGGCGATCGGCGGCTTCGAATTCGTCCACCTCACAATGCAGCCCGGTGGACCGCAGGGCACGGGCCACCTCCGCAGCACCCCCGTCGTGTGCCTCCCCGGCACCCCGGTCGGGGCCTACGTCTCCTTCACCATGCTGCTGCGACCCGCCCTTGAGGAGCGGCATGGCGCTCCAGCCAGAGAAGGGGTCGTCGTGACCTACGCCGGACCGGAGCGTCGGGTGCGCCCGGGCAGGGTGCAGTTCGTCTCGGCGGTCCTTGCGAGCGATGGCACCGTCTCCGTGGCCCCGGGCGTGCACCTGCCGGCGCTCTCGGCTGCCAACGCCTTCATCGAGGTACCTGCAGAGGTGGAGCAGCTCCGTGGCGGGGACCTGGTCGTCGTGCGCCCGATCTGACAGAGACGCCGCGCCCGGCCTTGGCAGTCCCCTCCCCGATCTGGGCGGTTCCTCACCTTCGTGCCCCGAGCGTGTGACTTGTGCCACATTGTCCCGGATCCCGATCGGGGCCGGAGCGGGCTACCTACGCTGAGGGCGTCGCCGACAAACCTCCCCCCGGTCGGTGTCCGATGGCACTGAACAACAAGGAGATTGAACCCTCCGCATGCTCAGCGCCGGTCGACAAGGAGCCCCTTCCTTCCTCCCCGGAGCGTTGGGGCTCCTTGGCGGTCACACTGGCGACTGGGTCGCGTCCGCGACCCACGCCCCGAGCGGCGGGTTCCACTCGCGCACGACCCTGCGCAGGATGAACCCGTTCTGCCAGTAGGGGTCGTTGTCGAAGGTCGAGGTCACCTCGTCGATCGACTCGCCCTCGAAGACGATCAGCGCCCCGTTGGGGGGCTCCTCCTCGGTCAGCTCGCCCTCGGAGACCTCGTCGAGGTCACCCTGGTACATCCCGGCGACCAGGAGACCGCGCTGTCCGGAGAGCCACTCGCGGTGCTCGGGCCGCACCTTCATCATCTCGGTGGTGTCGTCGGGATAGGTGTAGAGGATCGCGTAGATCGCCATGCAGTGCTCCTCGGGTCGTTCGAACAGGGGGGCGGTCAGTCGGTCATCACGCGATCCTGTCCGGCATAGACGTTGAGACGTCCGTTCCGCACGAAGCCGATCAACGTCATACCGGCATCCTCGGCGGCCTCGACCGCCAGCGATGACGGCGCGGAAACCGCTGCGAGACAGGGAATCCCAGCCATGATGCACTTCTGGGTCAGCTCGAACGACGCCCGTCCCGACACCATGAGCACCGTCCCGGCCGCCGGCAGCTTCGCCTCGAGCAGCGCCCACCCGACGACCTTGTCGACCGCGTTGTGCCGGCCCACGTCCTCGCGGACCACGAGCGCCTCGCCGTCGGCGGTGAAGAGCCCGGCGGCGTGCAGGCCTCCGGTCTTGGCGAAGGAGCGCTGCGCATCGCGCAGCAGGTCCGGCAACCCTGCCACTACAGCAGCGCTGACGCGCAGCGAGTCGTCCCGCACCTGCCACGTCGCCTCTGCGCGGAGCTGCTCGATGCTGGCCTTCCCGCAGACCCCACACGCCGACGACGTGAAGAAGTTGCGCGTCAGCTCCTCCGCGGGCCCGGCGACGCCCGGGGCAAGGGTGACGTCGATGACGTTGTAGGTGTTCTGCTCATGCCCCGTCTCGTCGGAGACGACCGCGCCCTCGCAGTAGCGCGCCACGACGACGTCGTCGAGCGAGCGGATGATCCCCTCCGAGACGAGGAAGCCGTGCACGAGCTCGATGTCGTGGCCTGGGGTGCGCATCGTCACGGTGAGCGGCCGCCCGTCGACCCGGACCTCGAGGGGTTCCTCGACGGTCAGGGTGTCCGGCCTGACACGCTCGGTCCCCGCGCCGACGTCGATGGAGCGCACCTTGCGCCGGACCGTGACCCGTCCCATGGGACCAGCGTGCCAGACTCGGCTGTGTGGAGTCCCTCGGCGTCATCGTCCTGACCGGAGGTGGCTCGAGCCGGATGGGCCGCCACAAGCCGGCGCTCGACGTCGGCGGCCGCCCCATCATCGCCCGCATCCTCGACGCCTGCGCCGGCCTGCCGCTCGTCGTCGTCGGTGACGGCGCCGCCGTGCCGAGCGATGTCCGGGTGGTGCGCGAGGACCCGCCCGGAGGTGGACCGGTGGCTGGGGTCGCCGCCGGCTTCGCCGCGCTCATAGGCCCGTATGCCGCCCAGCCGGCTCCCGGCGCACCGCTCCTCGAGCGCGTGGCGGTGCTCGCGGGGGACCTGCCCTTCGTCACCCGGGCTGCGCTCGTCCGCCTCAACGAGGCGCTCGAGGCCGACCCGTCCGCGGAGCTGGCCCTGGCGGTGGACGCCGAGCAGCGGGTCAACTGGCTCTGCGGCGTCTGGCGCACGGAGGTGCTGGCGCGGCGACTTCGAGCCGTTGGCGACCCGAACGGCGTGAGCGTCAAGCGGCTCATCGACGACTCGCGCCGGACGCTGGTCGCCGACCACTCCGGGTGGTCGGCCGACGTCGACACCCCCGAGGACCTGGCCACCGCCCGGGCCGCGGCCCGCGACGACCGCTGACCCGCCGCCGGAAGGGGACCGTGGTCCGGTTCGGGCGGCGGAACGGGAGGGTGGTGCGCCGGAAGGGGACCGTGGTCCGGTTCGGGCGGCGGAACGGGCGGGTGGCGCGCCGGAAGGGGACCCTGGTCCGATTCCGGCGGTCCCGGCAGGTCGGCCTCAGGAGTTGATCTGGATGATCTCCTGCTGGTAGGGCGCGATCACCGACGTCGAGATGCGGCAGTC